>JAADHT010000084.1 GCA_013151705.1 Kiritimatiellota bacterium
ATTCTCAAACATGGCGTCGATGTCGGAGATCGGAACGCCGAGCGGGTTGTCGGAGGATTTCGCGAATTTCGCGAATCCGCCGAGTATCACGACGCGTTCGGCGTTGTCGCGCAGGGGGGAACGGGCCAGAGCGGCCAAGGCGCCCATGGAATGCGCCACCATCTCGTACGGTTGTTTCGGAGGCGCGAACGTCATGACGGCCGACGGATTGGTCGAATCAAGAGGAAAAACGTCGAAGGAGGCGTCCGCCGATTCGATGGAGCCCGGGAAAAACCCATAGTCGAAAACGACGTCTGGATTCAACGCCGCGTAAAGGGCCGGTGGCATCGCCCATCCCGGAATCACTATTCTGATCATTTTTTCGTCTCCGTTTGGCGCGTCCAACCATCCTTCTTCAACTATGAACAATGCGGATTGACGCTAATTCGCTCGTTCCATCGTTCCGGAATCCGTTCCCGGGTGATGGGGCGATGGAACTTGGCGTACTTGGCGGCTTGGCGTTGACGTGTTCATTTCGGTTTTAGCGATTACCGCGTAGAGAACGGCGGCGGCGCAGTTTCCCACGTTTATAGACTCTTTGCGTCCGAACATCGGTAGATTGATTTTGGCGTCGCATTTGGCGATGGTCTCGTCTTCGATGCCGAGCGCCTCGTTGCCGAAAACCATCGCCAGCGGGAAGCGGTATTCGAAATCCCAGGCGAAAACTCCTCCCTCGCCGCTTTCCACCGCCAATATTTGCGCAAATCCCTCGGAGCGCAGAGCGTCCACAGCCTCCGACGAGGTCGGGAACTGCCTGCAGGGCACCATTTCATCGGCGCCCATCGCGGTTTTCGCGAGTTTCGGATGCGGCGGGGCCGGCGTGTATCCGCAGGCTATGATCTCGGACGCTCCGACCGCCTCGGCGATTCGGAAAATGTTGCCGGTGTTGTGCGCGCTGCGCAACCTGTCGAGCACTATGACTATGCGTTTTCCTTTCATTTAAACAACTGGCTCATTTAAGATGTTTTTTCGTCAGCAACGAGAAAAAGAGGGCTGCGGTTCCCGCCACTATGGTGAAGCGGGCCATGGAACTCAAGTCATCTATTTTCGCTGTCGATTTTATGACGGAGAAAAGAAAACTTCCGCCCGCCACAGCCCCGAGACTCAGGCATCCGTGAAGAGCCGACGCGCTTCCGCTCCTGCTTCTGAACGCCGTCATAACCGATTTCAGTCCGATCGGCAACAGCACTCCGAAACCGCCGACGGCGATTGAAAGTCCCCCTAGGACGGTAGTCAGGGAGACGCATCGAGAAACATCAAGCAGCGCCAGAACGGAACCGCCGAGCAAGAGTAGCGACGCTCCGAAGACATAAGCGAAATAGGTGGATGCTCTGTCGATGAGAAAAGTAGCTAGAAAGCGTCCGCCGATCAACGCTCCGACGACGATCACGTTCATCATTCCGAACGTCAATGGGGAAAGTCCGAACGTTTTTATGAATATGAAAGGCGAGGAGGCCAGATACGCCCCCTGGACTCCGAAGGCCAGCTCCAAAGGAAGCAGAACCAGGATAAACGCCGGGGATTTGAGCATTTCCGCGTAGTTCGCGAGAATCGAAACCAGATGCAGAGGCCGGCGTTCGCCGTGGTCGAGGGTTTCAGGCAGTTTGACGGCGATGAGGATGGAAATCACTATGGCGAACACGGCCAGAAACCAGAAGTTCCATCTCCAGCCTAGCGTGTCTGTGATCAATCCCCCCAGCATCGGCGCCAAAATGGGAACCAGTCCGCCGAGCGCGGCCATCCAGCCTAAAACCACCAGTACCTGCCGGTCGTCGCAGGCATCGCGTATCATCGCTCTTCCGGCGACCGGAACGCAACTCGCTCCGATCGCCTGCAGCACCCGGGCCAGAATAAGCGTCTCGGCGGAACCCGCCATAGCGCAAAGAAAAGATCCGCACACGAACACCACCACGCCCCCGAACACGACTTTCTTGCGTCCGAACGAGTCGGCGAGCGCGCCGGCGAACAACGTCGAGATGGCGAACGCGGTGAAATAGACGGTGAGGGTCTCGCTCAGCAAAGCGTCGGAAAGGGAAAGCTCGCGGCCTATTTCGATAAGCGACGGCAGATAAAGGCTTCCGGCCAGGCGGGCCACCGAGCTTATGAGAAACAACAAGGCGGCGAATTGAAACACCGAAAATTTCACGCCTTTTATTATCACGTGTTTGTTCTGTTCGGGCATTCGAAAAAATCTCCTTCATAAGGAGCCGGTTGCAAAAGTATGAGCGAAAACAAAATAGTAGCACGAAAACAGGGAAAGTCTATGAAATTCCGAGTGGAGTACAGGCTACCTAGACCCTGTTCGAAAAGGTCTCGCAGCCATGTGGACACTTATTTCGAGTGTGAGGCCGCGTTTTTTCGCCGAGAATTCAATCTTCCATCGTGTATCTTTTCCTCAACGTCATCAGACTGTCCTTGTCTCGTTAAACGACGATTGCCAACAGGAAACAAAAGAATGCGTGAGAAAATCAAAAGAATAGGCGAAGCCCACCTCTGCTTTGTGTTGGGAAAACCGATTTTTATCGGAGACGGCGTGGTGTGGACAACACGATGGAGCTAATAGATATGCTTGAAAGCCGCGAGATGGGCGAACTATTCAACTGCGCCAAAACAAAAAAGGAGGAGACGGTTTTCACGTACGGTCCTGATATCGCCGACCGCCTGAAACGGAAAATGGAAATTATGCTCGACCATTGGCAGGAATACGAGACTCTCCACCCGACATCAAAAGTGTTCGAGTTGGATGTCGTTAAAAAGAGTGAAGAGCGAGCATCACAAACGTGAAGAAGAGCGAAAACCCTTTGGAGGCGTCGTAGCATTAGGGATAACCGTCGAGACCAAACAAAAATCGCGCTGTTGAATCAGAGCTTATCGCCCCGCAATTGAAGCGGCAATCTATTTTTTAATCTTGAAAACGGAACATGACACTAATGTATCCCAAACGGAATCGGATAATTTGTCGGAGGCTTCGTCCAAAGCGACGATCCTATTTTTCTTGTTAGCGCATGGTTCGTGGTTGAAAATATTTGGATCCGCGGCGATTAAGTTCCGGCGACAACCAATTGGCGTATAGCGGAGAGCAAGGCGGAAATTTCGTCGTCGGTGCCTACGGTTATTCTAACGCGCGATTGGGTGGCGGCGCTGGACGAGAACCAGCGAACCAGGATTCCCTTCTCCTTCAAGGCGGCGTATAGTCTTCCCGCGTCGCCGTCGGGAGGTTGCGCGAAAACGAAGTTCGCGGAACTAGCGGCTACCTCGAATCCCATGCCGAGCAACTCTTTCACGAGTTGTTTTCTGGTTGCTCGGATTTTTGCGACCGTCTCCTCGAAATAAGCTCTGTCTTTCAAGGCGGCGAGCGCCGCGGCTTGAGTCAAGGCGTTCACGTTGTAGGAATCCTTGACCTTCATCATTCCGGAGATCAACTCCTCGGAGGCTACGGCGTACCCGAAACGCGCTCCGGCCAGCGAATAGCTCTTTGAAAGCGTGCGGCTCACTATGACATTCGGATATTTGACCGCTAGATCCAAGCAATCGTCGTCCGCGAAATCCGCGTAAGCCTCATCGATCAGAACAACTCCGCGGAAATCGCGGCGGAAGTTTTCCAACGCGAGTTTGTCGAACGCTGTTCCGGTGGGAGCGTTTGGACGCGGAATCAAGACCAGCGAAGCGCCGCTCGCCTTTTCCGCGAAATTCGCGGGAAACGAGAAATCGGGCTCCAGTGGAATCGGTTCGCAACGAGCGCCTTGAATGGAAGCCAGCACCGGATAGAGGGAATATGTCGGATCGGGGCATGCGCAGACGCCTGCTTCGGAGACGAACGAACGCATAACCATGGTGAGTATGTCGTCGGAGCCGTTGCCGGCGATGATATTGTCGATCCCGACGCCATGCAACTCCGCCAGAAACCCGCGGACCTCGCGGCATTCCGGATCGGGATAGAGGCGCAGACAGCCCGCGGCGAAGGACGCTAAGGCCTCAGACACCTTTGGGGAAGGAGGATATGGATTTTCATTCGTGTTGAGTTTTATCCAACCACCGACGCGCTTTGGTTGCTCGCCGGGCGTGTAGCCCTCCATTTCATCGACGGCCTTTCTGAAATGAGTGTTTTCCGGCCTCGACCGGAGGCCCGCGGGAGAATCATCCGGCGAAGCGGTGATTGGATTAACATCCCCTTCCGGTTGGCGGTGGTTGTTTCGAGGAGTCATTTTTTCTTCTTGTCTTTCTTTTTGTTTTTCTTTTTATCCTTTTTGCCCTTTTTGGACTTATCTTTTTTGGATTCCTTCTCCGAGCTTTTGAGTTTTTTTCTTAAAGATTTGTCAGCGAATTCCGCGGGATACGGCGATTCGACTTTCAACGCGCCGCCGATATCATCCTTCGCCTTGTTGAACTCGCCCAAGGCCTTTCCCAGTCCACGCGCCACCTCTGGAATTTTTCTTCCTCCGAAAAAAAGTAGCACGACGAAGAAAATCATCAGGATTTCAAATGGACCTATCATAACTTCTCCTTAATTTGACCCTATTCGAACAGGGTCAATTTGATGATTGACGCAACTATTTGAGATGATTACGTCATCTCTAATTGGCTTCAAAAACAAAACGAGGTAAAATAGCGCAAGCAAGTGAAAAAACAAGCGCTTACGTCAATAATCAGGCTATTTCCATATTAAACGATGAAGCCGTTGCGATTTTAAAAGAGTAACGTCTCACCTTAAGCTCAAGTCTTTTGTTTTGGATGAAATAAGGATGACACCTTTTTCCGCCCGTTCGGGAGCTTTATGAAATAAAGAGTCCTGAAGGTTGGTTTAGAACCGAAAATCCAAATTCAACGGAGCCAAAGCGGATAAACCCGCGTTTTCCCCCAAATGTCGTTTGACAGCCTTCGCATTTTAGGATAGTGTAGAATGGTTTTACGCACTCCGTCATCACGCCGCAACGCATGGTCTCAGAAAAAACAGCCGACTATAACTCAAAAAAAGGAGAAGAACCTATAAAATGATACTTGCGACGTTATCCTGAAATCAATCGATATTAAAACAGGGAGTGGCGCCACGGACCAATGAACGAAAAAATCGGACATACTGGAATCGCCGGGTGGCTCGCTCTATTCAGATTCCCCAACATTTTCACTATTCCCGGGGACGTTGTGGCTGGATATTTGATAGCCGAGTCGACAATGGGAAAAATAGACCGTGTGCTGGGCTATTCCTTCACCAAGCGGGAGTTCGCGGATCTCGCCTTTTTTCCCGCGCTGGCAACGGTTTTGGCACTCTACTGCTATGGCTTGATTTTGAACGATCTGGTGGATTTCAAAGAGGATTCGCTGGAACGCCCCGACAGACCGCTGCCGTCCCGCGCCGTCTCGATCGGCTCCGCGAAACTCGCGGTCGGCCTCCTCCTTTCGTACGGCTTGATCATGGCGCTGTCGGTCAACCGCCACTTGTTCGTTCTCGCATGTTCGCTGGCGGCGGTTATAACCGGATACGACGTTTACCTGAAACGCTTGCCGCTTGCCGGCCCCGCCGCTCTGGCGACATGCAGAACGATGGCTCTGATCGCCGGTTTTCTAGCCTGCGGTATCGAATTCAACATCGCGAATCCGGCGCCGTTCCTCACAATAGCCTGCGCGACCTGGTGGATTTACATATTCGCCGTTTCAGTGACGGCCAGACGCGAGACGCGTCCGAAGGAGATGAGCGGATTCGAGAGAAAGGTTGTGGTGTCCATCCCGTATCTGCAACTGTTTTGGATTTTCGCCGCGATGTTCGTCGGTGGCGGCGTGGCGGCGGTCGAGGCGGCGGGAGAGCATCCCCCGGGATTCCTGCTGGCCTTGGCGCTCGCCATAGCCTTCACGCTCTCCACGACACGCTCGGTTCTCGTCTTGGTCTCCGATAACGCCACCGCCACCGCCACCGCCGCTCAGGAAAGCGTAGGGGCTTTGATAAGGGGGATTGTGTTTCTACAGGCGTCGGCGTGCGCGTTTCTAGGGTATCCCTACGCCGCGCTGTGCGTGGCGGCTCTTTGGATTCCCGCGACATTCGCGGCGATGCGCTACAAGAGCAGCTGACTCTGACATTAGCCGCCGAAACGCCAAACGCTCATGAAAGACGGAACTCAATAAGTTTGTGGAGTTGAATTCCATTTGTCCCAGATTGAAGATTTTCCTCTCCGTCTCCAGGACTGTACCTGGGCTATGGAGTTGCGGGTTTTCAGCCCTATCATTCGATGTTCGACGTTCAATCCACTTGACGCAGTGGCTTCACTTGAAAATTCAATATTTGTCCGCCGCGGCGGATTGATGATTCTCCGTTTCACCGCCTCACAAGCAAAGAGGGGCGGGCGGGGACGCTCCGCCCTACTCACCGCGTAATGCCTCAGCCACCTCAATAGCCTCAATCTATAACCTTATTCGCTTTCATTCGCTTGTTACGCCGTAGCGGACGAAGGAGGGCGGTTGTTTTTCTATTGACTGTTTACTTTTCACTTGTCTTCAGCTATTCACTGAGCGATTACCTCACCGTTTCTAATTTCCGCGAGTTTCGCGGGTTGCCAGTTGCAAATTCATTCGATTCAGTGTAGAGTTGGATTCGACTTGATAGGTGGATTTCGAAAGAGGAGTAACATGTCCGACGAGATGAATAAGAATCTAACCTGGTCCGAAAGCGACGTGCCGCGCGAACTTCGCGAGAGGAAGACCGGGCAGCGCGGTTGCGTCATCTGGCTAACGGGTCTTTCGGGGGCCGGAAAATCGACGATAGCGCGCGAGCTCGAGCGCGTACTGATCGATACCGGCAGGATGGCCTATGTTTTGGACGGAGACAACATAAGATTAGGGCTTTGTTCCGACTTGGGTTTTTCGTCCGAGGACCGCGACGAGAACATACGGAGGGTCGGAGAGGTGGCCGCGTTGTTCGCGGATGCCGGAATGGTTGCCATCGCCGCTTTCATCTCGCCGTTCGCGAAAGCCAGGACATCGGCCGCCGAGGCCACTCCCGAAGAGCGTTTTTTCGAGGTGTATCTCGATGCTCCGCTGGAGGTTTGCGAGAGGCGGGATCCGAAAGGGCTGTACAAAAAGGCGCGGAACGGCGAAATAGCTGATTTCACGGGCATCACATCACCTTACGAGGCTCCGTCCAATCCGGCCTTCCGGATAGACACTTCGAAGATCTCCGTGAGGGAAGCGGTAGCGATGATTCTTGAGAAGGTGATTTAAAACCTACAACAGTTGTAATTTTCAATATTGAATGTTCAATTCCCGTCCGAGGCGGGTAAATTCAATATTCAAGTGGCTGTCACGTTTGGGAAACGAAGAGTATGAATGATGAACAAGCTGTAGTCGAAGTCGAGAAACCCGCCGTGACACCGGGAGGCGGATATCTGCTCTCGCATTTGAAGTCCCTCGAGGCCGAAAGCATACATATCATCCGCGAAGTGGCGGCCGAGTTTGAAAATCCGGTCATGCTGTACTCGGTCGGCAAGGACTCCTCCGTAATGGCGCGCTTGGCCCAAAAGGCTTTTCATCCAGGGAAAATACCTTTTCCACTTCTTCATGTCGATACCGGGTTCAAGTTCCAGGCGATGTACACGTTCCGGGACGAATGGACCAAATCCATCGAAGCGGAGTTGAGAATATACAAAAACGAAAAAGCAATCGCCTCCGAAACGAATCCTTTCGATCTCGGAACGCAGAAATGCTGCGCGTTGCTGAAAACCCAGGCGCTTCTCGACGGTTTGCGCGAAGGCGGCTATGACGCGGCGTTCGGGGGAGCCAGACGCGACGAGGAAAAGTCGCGCGCCAAAGAACGGATACTTTCGTTCCGTGACAAATTCGGCCAGTGGGATCCGAAAAACCAGCGTCCCGAATTGTGGGATGTGTTCAACACCCGCATAGACAAAGGAGAGACCATACGAGCTTTTCCCATATCGAACTGGACGGAGACCGACGTGTGGCACTACATTCATCTTGAAAACATTCCGATAGTGCCATTGTACTTCGCCGCCGAACGCGAAATGGTCGAGCGCGACAACCAGCTCATCCCGCTCGACGGCCCAATACCCTTGGTCAAAGGCGAAACGCCTAAAAAAGTGATGTGCCGATTCCGCACGCTGGGTTGCTACCCCTGCACCGGAGCCGTGCGTTCAACCGCGACGAGCGTCAAGGAGATAATAGAGGAGTTGCTGGTCGAACGCACTTCCGAAAGGATAACCCGGATAATAGACCACGACGCCGAAGGGTCGATGGAGGACAAGAAACGAGAGGGATATTTTTAATGTGGCGTGGCCGCAACCAAATATTCGGTATATAGTCGAGAAATTTTCAATATTCAAGTCAAGAAACAATTTTTTTTGCGCTTTGTGGTGAAAATTCTGGAGAGGGCAATCAGATGAAAAGGATGATAGACAAGGCGGCTGTGCTGATCGAGGCTCTGCCTTACATTCAGAAATTCCGCGGTGCCATCGTCGTGATAAAATTCGGCGGAAGCGCGATGGAGGATCCCGACCTGACACGGGAAACTATGCGCGACATAGTGTTCATGGAATGTGTCGGAATGAAACCCGTCGTCGTGCATGGCGGCGGAAAGACCATAAGCGCCAAACTCGCGGAACTGGGTGTCGAGACGAGGTTCATCAATGGACTGCGCCACACGTGCGAGAAGACTATCGGCGTGGTGGACGACGTGCTCCACAATCAAGTGAACAAGGTTCTGCTGGAAGCGGTTTCCTCGGCCGGCGGAACGGGAGTGGCGCTTTCAGGCAAAACTTTTTTAAAGGCGTCCAAAACGACAACCAGGAATGTGGAGACCGGAGAGAACCTTGATCTCGGTTACGTCGGAGAGATAGTGGATGTCGATACTCGTTTAGTTGACGACGTGTTGGCTTCCGGAGCCGTGCCAGTGATCCCTCCGCTAGGCGTGGACGACACTGGTCGGACCTACAATATCAACGCGGATATCGCGGCTTATGGCGATAGGCGCCCGCAAGTTGGTGTTTTTAAGCGACGTTCCGGGCATTCTCCAAGATCCGGAAGATGAAGAGTCGATTATTCCGACAATCACCGTCGACGAGGTTGATTCGCTGATAGAACACAACATAATAACAGGCGGAATGGCTCCGAAAATAAAAAGCGCGGAAGCCGCGTTGCGCTCCGGGGTGAACAAAGTGCATATAATCGACGGAAGAATAAAGCATTCGCTTATGCTTGAAATTTTCACTGACACGGGAATCGGGACGGAGATCGTGCGACAACGGAAATCAAATGGGTAAATCTCTCACACCTCTTATAGCTGTCGTGGCGGTGGTGGTGATTCTGACCATCATCATCATAAATATCGACACTGATGTCGAGAACGCTTCCCGTTACGCTCAAAAAACGAAAGAGCCAAAAGTCGAATTAAGCTCTCATCTCGTAAAACCCGAAAAATTTAATTCCCGGATCTACAGACGCGGGAACAACGAATCTTTTTTGTTGGAAGTAGATAAACTGCTAGCGGTTGCCCAGAAATTTCTCGCATCCGGGCATACCGACGAGGCTGAGAACGAGTTACGCACCATATTGGTTTTTCAACCGAACAACTTGCGCGCTCTAACGTTGCTCGGCGGTATATTATTTTATTCGCATAGGTACGCCGAAGCCGAGCTGATCTTCAGACGCCAAGTGCGAATAGCTCCCAAAAATCATCAAGCCTACAACAGGTTGGGATCGGTTTTGGCGAAACAGAAAAAATTCAAAGAGGCGATAGACAACGCCTCCACGGCTGTTGGAATGAAACCCGAATCGGGAGAGGCGCAAATCAATCTGGCGGGAATGTACGCCGCCGTTGGAAATAAAAAACTGGCGTTGAAGCATTTGCGGAAAGCCATCGACCTTTTGGGCCGCGCGGTGCTGCCACTCACGGAAGACTCCGTTTTCGATCAATTGAGGGACCTTCCGGAATTCCAGGAAATCGTGTCAAACGCCGCGGCGGGCAAACCAAAAACACACAACGAAAAAAGCAGATAGAGCGCGTACGAACCCATTTCAAGCGTCGAATTCGTATGTTTGAAGCAGATAAACACCCACGACCTCAATTTGATATTGTTGTTTGTTTTCTTGCGGATTCGGATTGATTTCGAATAAGATCGATGTAGCTTAAAATCTTTCGGACGGGTGCGAGCATCCATCACTCGAAACCGAAGAGCGACCGTCAGAAAGCGGCGGCCTCTTGTAACAGCGAAGTATTGCGCGGGAGTGTTTTTTATGAAGATTTCAGTATTGCAGCGAGCGAGATCCGGGTATGTGGCCAAATTGCCGCCGGTTTTGAGAAACGGAGCCCATGTGAGAATAGAAATTGGCGCTCCCACGTCGGCCATAGCGAACTCGGAGAAAATAGCGGAACTATTTCCGAACAACTTCGGGAAACCCGAAATAACATTTTCATCCGGAAAAGGTCAAGCGGACAAACCAATCAACGCTGGAGTGATTCTTTCCGGCGGTCAGGCACCGGGCGGACACAACGTCATCGCCGGTATATTCGACGGTTTGAAATCCATTCATGCGGATAGCCGCCTTTTCGGTTTTCTCGGCGGTCCCAGCGGGTTGATAGACAACAAATACATCGAAATAACCTCGAAGATCGTGGACGATTACCGCAATACAGGCGGTTTTGACATGATTGCGTCCGGAAGGACGAAACTTGAGGAAAAAGAGCAATTCGACAAGGCGAAAAGCAACTGCGACACATTGGGAATCAAAGCTATAGTGGTCGTGGGCGGCGACGACTCCAACACCAACGCATGTCTCCTCGCTGAATACTACGAGGCGACGAACGCCGGCATACAGGTGGTGGGTTGCCCGAAAACAATAGACGGCGACCTCAAAAACGAATTCATTGAAGCCTCTTTCGGTTTCGACACCGCTTGCAAGGTGTATAGCGAACTGATCGGGAACATCCAGCGAGACGCGAATTCCGCGAGGAAATATTGGCATTTCATTAAATTGATGGGACGCTCGGCTTCCCATATCACGCTTGAATGCGCTTTGCAGACGCACCCGAATATCACTCTCATCGGAGAGGAGGTGCTCGACAGGAAACAGACCTTGGATGAAATCGTCGACGAAATCGTCGCTACTATTGTTGAACGCTCGAACAAAGGTGACGATTTCGGAGTGGTTCTTGTGCCGGAGGGATTGATAGAGTTCATTCCGGAAATGAAAACTCTCATCGCCAAGCTGAACGACCTTTTGGCGAAAGAGTCCAACTCGTTCGCGGGTCTCAAGGGACGGTCGGAGCAACTTGCCTTCGTCAACCACCACCTTGGCAAGGACTCTTCTTATGTTTTCAGCTCTCTCCCGGTAAACATACAATCCCAGTTGATGCTCGACCGCGACCCCCACGGCAACGTGCAGGTATCCCTCATCGACACGGAGAAGCTTCTCGCGGAAATGGCGTCCTTGAAGCTGATGGAGCTTAAAAACGCGGGGAAATACGAAGGGAAATTCGCGGCTCACTCTCATTTTTTCGGATACGAGGGGCGTTGCGCGGCGCCATCCAACTACGATGCCGATTATTGCTACAGTTTGGGATACACCGCGGCAGCGATCATGACTAATGGTCAAACCGGCTATATGTCATCCGTGCGGAACACGAACAAACCAGCGGACCAATGGATTTGCGGCGGAATTCCGATAACGATGATGATGAACATCGAGCGCAGACATGGAAAGGACAAGCCAGTGATCCAGAAGGCGCTCGTGAAGCTGGACGGAGAACCGTTTATCGAGCTCCAGCGCCACCAAGTCCAATGGGCTTCGGAAACATCCTACATCTACCCGGGACCCATTCAATACTTCGGCCCCTCGGAAGTCTGCGACCAGATAACGAAAACGCTGGAGTTGGAGAAAAAACGGCAGAGTCAATCCTGAAAAATTCGAGGTATCCGCGGATTACAATTGAAGGATGGAGAGTTCCATATGAAAATGAAAAATTCACTTTGCGTGGTCATTCCCGTGTACAACGAGGAGAAAACCGTCGAGTCGGTTCTCGACAAGGTGTCGTCGCGGCCTGAAACCGCCGAAGTGATCATCGTGGACGACGCCTCGAAGGACTCTTCGCGCGAATTGATCTCCAAATATATGGAATCGCATAAAGATAAAAAGATAACTTTGCTCACCCAGGAGAGGAACTTGGGCAAAGGCGCCGCCATCAGGCGCGGATTCGCCGCCGCCACCGCGCCGATCGTGATAGTGCAGGACGCCGACTGGGAATATTCCCCGGACGACTATCCACTCGTCTTGGAGCCTATCGTCAGCGGCAAGGCGGACGTGGTTTATGGCTCCAGATTTCAAGGCGGCGGCGGGCGGGTTTTGCTGTTCAGACATATGATGGGCAACAAACTTATCACTTTCGTCTGCAATTTTATGACGAATCTCGCGCTGACCGACGTCGAAAGTTGCTATAAGGTTTTCAAACGCGAAGTCATACAAAATATCAATCTGGAGACCTGCAGATTTGGAATAGAGGTCGAGATGACCGCGAAAATCGCGAAATCCCGAGAGGAACTCAGAATTTTCGAGGTTCCGATCAGCTACAACAACCGTTCGTACGAGGAAGGCAAGAAGATAACCTGGAAGGACGGCGTCGCGGCCTTCTGGCACATGTTCAAATACAACTATCGGCAATCTCCCGCCAAGTTCTACAAACGCCCTTGGAGCGAGGTTCTGCCGGCGGAAAAAAACTCGCCGACAACAGCGGCTTCGAAAACGGATAATCAATGAGAGGCATATGAGAAAACGAACGCTGTTCTCGATAATATCAGCATTGGCCGCCATGTTGATTCTGCTGGTCTCGCTCTTCGCTTTGTCGCATTACGCCGCCCGCCCGCACGTGAAGGTGGTGCTTCCGGGATACGACAAGAATGTCTACGTTGTTGAAAACGGAGACGAACTACAATTCGAAATGCGCGGCCGAAACGGTGTCAGACGGCTCTCCCCGGCTGCCTTCGCTGAAATAGTCTTTGAAAAACAGGCGGAGCAACCGTGGTGGTTCAACGCCCTCAACATCACCAAACCCGCGGGAGTGGCATGGGTGCTTGTCGGATTTCTGGGGCAACTGCTCTTTTCCGGCCGCATGCTTGTACAGTGGATCGTCAGCGAGAAACAACGTAAATCAGTCGTTCCAGTGGCCTTTTGGTGGCTCGCCCTCGGCGGTGCGTCGATGTTGCTGATCTATTTCATATGGAGACGCGACATCATAGGAATTCTCGGGCAGGCTACCGGATGGCTGATTTACATCCGCAACCTTTATTTCATATTTAGAGACCGCGGCGGTAAAAAGCATGATGAGGCTCTCCGCTAAAAAATGATGTGTCAAACCTACATGTCCATTGGTGTGGATAGACGGTGGAAGATGGAAATGTATGCCTGAGACTTTTGCGTGATGCCTTTAATATCTTCCTGTATATTTTTTCTAAATTCATTATTTGCGACCTCCTCTTATTCACATGGCATTATTTTTCATTAAAATATTCTGAAGCCAGTTTAAAATGCGTTCGTTGGATATCATCATGGCTCCCATCTGGCAGTGCTCCTCCGCTCCTTCCGCTATCGTGAAAAGCATAAATTCTTTGGGGCAATCAAGAGCATCAAACAGC
>JAADHT010000025.1 GCA_013151705.1 Kiritimatiellota bacterium
TCGCGCCGGAGAAACTCGCGTGCGACCAATTGATCCTCGGCGCTCCGACCAGCATGAAAGCGACATACTATTTCAAAGGTCTGAAGACACTTCTCGCGAAAATCGCGCCGAAAAAGATCATACTTTGCGTCGATTCCTCCCGCATGTCCGAATCGCGGAAAAAAGCCGTCGCGAAATGCGCGGAATTGTGCGCCAGCTTCAACTTCACGACAACGGAGTGAACCGCCAAAGAGCAGGGCTGTCTTGCGAAACTGAGTAGAGCGCGTTAGCCGCAAGTAAGACGGTCCTTTCAGGCCGTCATGCATGCGAACCAGATGCGAGAGAGATTCACCATCCTGGACATCGCGGTCATGCTGGGAATAATTCCGGACCAAATCGAGACTCTGGTCGATGAATGGGTTTGAGAAAAACCTCGTTGCTATTCAGGTTTCGCGCCAGCGGTATTGGAATTAGATGAATCTTCCAGGATCGATTTTTCTTCTTTTTTTTCTGACATTGCAGATGAACTTTTTTTCATAACATAGATAGAAGGCATCGATAGCCCACCAAAAGAATACCTGCAATCCTTCAGATAATTTTGAGCGGTTCTGCCATCATTGTCTTTCAATTCCCGCTTTGCGCCTTTTTTCAATAAAATGTTATATAGATCTTTGTGTTTGTTTTTTCCGGCTATCATTAAAGGTGTTTGTCCTTTCTCATTACGACAATCTATCTTGATACCTTTTTCAAGTAAAAATAAAACCGTCTCTATATGTCCGTTTTTTACTGCTTCAAAAAACAGGTTGTTATCAATATTCGCTCCTTTCGTGTAAAGTAGTTTAATTAACTCTATAGGGTCTTTGCTTTTTATCTTTTCAGGTCTCATAAACATCCCATCGATGCCGACATTTTTTC
Organism: Kiritimatiellota bacterium; assembly: GCA_013151705.1. Taxonomy (GTDB): domain Bacteria; phylum Verrucomicrobiota; class Lentisphaeria; order Victivallales; family JAADHT01; genus JAADHT01. Next base: position 895 of record JAADHT010000025.1, read on the forward strand.
CACGCGCAAACATTATAGGAGTTTTACCGCTTGCATCTTTTGCGTTAATATTGGCTCTCTGTTCCAACAAATATTCAACTATATTATTCCGTCCTCCATAGCAGGCGGAATGTAATGCTGTAAATCCTTTTCCATCTCCTTTCCCTACGTATTTGATTGAAGTTGATATTATTCCGAAAAAACAGCTGCCCACGGCGTTTATATCAGCTCCTTTGGCAACAAGCATTTTCACCAGTTCCAGATTGCCGCTCGCAGCAGCCGCGATAAGTGTAGGCGTTCCCTTTACTTTTCCGGCACCAGGCACATCTAGCTCAATGTCATTATCAATTTGGGCTCCCGCTTTCAAAAGAAGTTCCGCTAAATCTTTTCTACCGAATAAGCAGGCATACCACAAAGCGCCGCAGCCTCCCTTGTCTTTCTCGTTGACATTAACTCCAAAATCCAATAACAATTCCACTATATCCGCATTGATATATTTTCTCATTTCTTGATCATCATATGAATAGTTTTCACCAAGGCAAGATTCTCTTCCCGCGCCGCAAGCAATCATAAGCAGGGTAATATTTCTATCGTGGGGCATTTTTGTTTTAACGCCTTTTTTAAGTAATGCTTCTGAAATTTCCGCATTACCCATTGAAACAGCAAGGACAAGAGCCAAGCGCCCCGCAAATTCATCGTCTGCCGCACCTTTATCTATGAGATAATTTGCGATTTCAGTATGTCCTTCAGATATACTGGCAAACAATGGACTCATAATACCCATTTCTTCATCTTCAATTATGGAATTGGCTAGCATTCCCGCGGCAATAAAAAGCTTTACGGACTCTATGTTACCGTCTCTAGCTGCTTCAATGAAAGACTTTCTGTCAAAGGTTATTTTCTTTTCTTTAAGTTTGGCAAGAGCGATTTCGGTCGGTGGCATCGTGGAGCAACTGATAAACAGCGTGGATGCGAGAATTAAAATAATAACTTCGAAATAAGGTTTCATGCGTTGTTCCCTGTTTTTTGTCTATTATTATTCATAAAGAGGAAACGAAGAAAACAAAAATTTATTCATTCTTTCTTACCTCCGTTGTCTCCTGGTTTACAATGAGAAAAGAACATGAAACTTTGGAATTGCAAATACAAAACAAAGTCCGTAGCATTAAAAAAAAACGAATTCAAAAATCAACAGTGTAGGTACAACCCCAAGCGCTCAAGTACCGTTCAGAATTGGGAACAGGGCCGGCGGCGTCCCACAGGTCCCGCACTGGCGTTGCTGAGAATTGCCGAAAAATGCCCCGCGGATGAGTTTTTGACCCTACGCCAAAAGCCGAACAAAAAGAATTCAAACCACAGATATACATCCGCACGCCGCGGCATGTAAACCTATGGCGCGACACGGAGCACGGAAGAATCTTCGCCGGAGACTCTCCGTGGTTGAGTCTTGATTGGTTGGGCGCGATTGATAAGCGCGCCCCAAAAAACGTCGCCGCGGGAGGAAGGTGGAAATAGTGGTTTGTCGTCATCTCGCCGCGTGCGGTGGTTCCAGGGGCCGTTTTGTCAAAACGACCCTACTTCAGGAGGACGCGGGAACGGCGGCTAAAAGAAAAAACAGCGGGGAGTTCCCCTGAATTTCGGGCTCTCATTGCCTCTAAGAGGCTTTTTTGAGAGGGCGTGCCCCTAATCAACTAACGTTCAATCATTTGCGTCTATTTTTACTGACCCGACCCTGCTCCATAGTATTTGAGTTTGAGGGGGACGGGAAGCGAATCAATCTCTCTTTGAATTTGCAGGAAATGGATTGTTTGCAAGCTCTTCTATGCTAGAGACAATTTTGGGAATAGCTGACTTATCTAACTTTTTCAGCTCTTTCCTAGCCGAAGCTTTCCAGATAATATTATATGTAGCCATCAGTCTTCAACTCTGCAATAACTTCAGAATGAGTGAATGTTTCTTCGTTTCGTCTTTCAGCTACTGCAGCTAAATCTTCAAGCTCTTCAAGTAGCCGTGAGTAATCCTGCATAGAAAGAACAACTGATTCTTTATTGCCTTTCTCATTTATAATGAAATGAGGGTGTTCAAGTATTGTTGCCGTATTCATCTTAATCTCCATATTGATATTGTCTCCATAATAATATACAATCTCTATTTTACATTGCAAACCTTCAATATCGCATAGCTCAGGCACCGCCGACATGTCAAGCCGTAGCCTTTTGCGCAGGCTGATTAGGCGGTCACCTGAAGCGACCTTGTTCTCTTTGATTTTAATATTTCTTCAGGGCTGAAAGCCCGAAATTCCACAGCCCGGGGTGAAGCCCCGGGAAACACGAACACACAACCAATGGAGGGCTGCAGGCCCGAAACAATACACTACCACGAATTGATGGAATTGCAATGGGTCAATAATTTGTCCCGCGCCTTCAGCGCTCCAATGGGTGGGGGCTTCCCATTTTCCCAGGGCTCCACCCTGGGCTGTGGAATCACGGGCCTTCAGCCCTCCCGCGGCGGTATTTTATTTTGAGAACATGTAATATGCGAATGTTCGTAAAATACGGAGTTTGGATATGAAAAAATGGTCGAATTCGCTTGATTTTGTTCGTTTTTGGTCTATAACATGGTGGTTACGCATTTCACTCTCCGACATGCGAATCGGTCGATTGCAAATGAAATCCGGCAAGAACGCTTGAATTTTGCAAGCACGGTAATTTATACGCTCAAGCTTAATGAACGTTAGTGGTTAAAAAGAGGTTGAACGGTCGCGATTCATCGTTGCATTGTGCGCAACTTGCTATAGATTTGGTTTCCCGCCCGTGAATATCGCTGCCGCGGGCTAGTTTGCGAACGGTCAATGGGGAAACTTTGAGTTTTTTGTTTACAAGGTGTTGAAATGATTGATATTAAACTGATACGTGAGAATCCGGAGTTGGTCAAGAAGAACTGCGCCAGGCGCGGTTGCGACGTCGATATAGACGCTTTGATCGTGGAGGAACGGGAGCATCGGGAGCTTATACGGAAAATCGAGGGGTTGCGCGCCGACAGAAACCGCTTGAGCAAGGAGTGCCGCGACAATCCCGACGCCAGAATCCAGGTCAAGTCGATAAAGGAGCAACTTGGCATCTTGGAAAAAGAACTGGAGCGCAGAACGAAGGAACTCGATATATCCCTGTTCTGGCTGCCGAACCTTTTGGATCCGGCGGTTCCGGACGGCGACGAGGACGAGGACAATCTGGAGCTCCGCAAAGAAGGAGCCGTCCCGACATTCGACTTCAAGCCGCGGGATCATCAGGAGCTAGGAGAGATTCTGGGAATAATCGACACGCAAAGAGGCGCGAAAGTCGCGCAATCCGGCTTCTACTATTGGCGCGGCAAGGGAGCCCAGCTTCTCAACGCCCTCTTTTTCTGGACTCAACGCGAACTCGTCAACAGCGGATTCACTTCCTTCATCACCCCTTGCGTCGCGAAAGAGAAAACCCTTTTCGGCACGGGCTACCTGCCTTTCTGCGCCGACGAGACCTACGCTTTGGAAGGACACAACCTGGCGCTTATCGGCACCTCCGAGCAGACTTTGGTCGGGTATCACGCCGACGACACCCTTCCGGCGGCTGACCTCCCGCTCAGATACTGCGCGTTCTCTGCATGTTTCAGAACTGAAGCCGGCAGTTACGGCAAGGAGACCAGAGGCATCTTCAGAGTGCATCAATTCCACAAAGTCGAGCAGATTATCTTCTGCGAGCCCGAGGATTCCGAGAAGTTCCATATGGAATGCCTCGAGAACGAGGAGCGACTTCTCAAGTCCCTGGAAATTCCATATCGAGTCGTTGACGTATGCGTGGGAGACATGGGGGCTCCCGGATACAGGAAATACGATATCGAAGCCTATTTCGCCGGATACGGCGGTTACCGCGAGGTTACATCCAACACGAATCTGACCGATTTCCAGGCGCGCCGATTGAACATCCGCTACAAGGACGCCGACGGCAACAAAGGATTGGTGCACACAATCAGCGCCACGGCCGTAACCGACCGTGTCGCCATCGCTATTCTCGAGAACAATCAGCGCGGGGACGGCTCCGTCGTCATTCCCGAAGCGTTGCGTCCATTAGCCGGTTTCGACGTCATCGAGCCAGTTTGACGACCGCCCCCGCAAAACCCAATACGCCTGGGGCCTCAACGCCCAATCGTTTTTCCGCGATTCGCGCAGGTTAAATTCGAGGTTGGAAGTTGAATGTTCGACGTTGGACGTTCTTCAATTCTTTTTTTAACATCGAACGCTTCCACTCAAAGCACTGAGTCCTGGAGCCCAAAGTAAGACGGTCCTTTCAGGCCGTCATTTCCCTTTCGGCAGTACTAGGTGAGTTTCATATCACCTCATAGGAGAATGTCGCCCTGAAAGGAGCGACGTACTCTTGAGTCACGCCATAGTGCGGATAATTTTTTTCGAGGCCAATGGAGACTTGATCGATCAAGTTGATTATTCCGTCTTTTTTCGGTAGTTGGCCTTGTCCAGATCGAATTTCGCGGCCCAGACGGCCAGTTTCTCACGGAATATCTTGGCGTTGTGCCGAATATCCACCGGAAACTCCGGCATGAAAAGAATCCGCGAGATTCGCGAGGTGAAGTCTTTGGCGGCGCCGAGGTCCAGCAATTCCTCAACCAACGCGTCCATCTCCGTTTGCGTGGTCGGAGCGAACGCCGGAGCGGGCTCGACTATGAGCACCGGTATCCGCGAACCCGGCTTGCCGACTCCCACCAACGCCGTGCGAGCGACGTTGGGATGCGCGTTGAACACCGCCTCGCAACAGACAGGATAGAGCACGCCGTCCGCTGTCGTGACGCGGTGCGCCTTGCGTCCTAGAAACCACAAGCGCCCCTTGTCGTCGATAAACCCCATATCTCCCATACGGTGTCTCAATCCGTCGGGCGATGGTATTTTAGCGTCCGCGGTGAACTCCGGCAAATTATGATATTCGGGTGTTACGAATGGAGCTCCGACTACGATCTCGCCGACTTCGCCGACGGGGAGAACTTCCGCTTCGCTCCAATCCGGGATCGGCCCGTCAACTGGTTTTATAATGTCCACGCTCACCCCGGGATTTGGAGCACCCAGGCAATATCCTCGACCGTCGGCGATATCTCGCTCTGTCTCGTCATCCAGTTCTGAACCCCTGAACGTGGTCGCCGGCAACGCCTCGGTCGCTCCGTATGGAACGAAGGTGTCTCCATCCTCCGCCATTGTCGCCAGCAACGCCTTGTGGAGTTCCGGAGGCGCTGGCGCGCCGGCCATCAGAGCCCGTTTCAAAGTTGGAATTCTCAAATCGTTTTCAGCGCAGTATTTCGCGACGTTGCGCCACAGCGCCGGAGACGCGAACGAGAACGATACCGAGTGGCGGTTGATCGTGTCCACGATAAGTTTCGGATCGGCTTTGGCCGGAAGGGACGGGTTGATGTCGGGAATTACGCAGGGCATTCCGAGAGCGGCGCTGAAAAGAGCGAAAAGCGGAAACGCCGGCATATCGATCTCATTGGGTCCGGCGCCGTACACCTCTTTTATGATTCTAGTCTGTTCGAGATATATTCGATGCGTATAGACGACGCCCTTTGGCGGTCCCGTGCTGCCTGTGGTGAAGACTATGGCCGCCAAATCGTCCGGATCGAGCAAAACCGTTTCGAAATCGATCCCGCCGCCGTTTTTTTTGAATTCAGCCGCGGTTGGAAGATATTTGACGCCGGGCGGAGCCACCTTGCCAACACTGAAAAACTTGTTCACGCTTTTGAAAGTCCTCGGAAAGAACAATCGGAACCAATGCGCCTTCGGGACTCCGACCATCGCCTCCGGTTCGGTTTTCCCGACGCAGTTCGCTAGATTCGCGATTCCCATTCCCGGGTCGATGAAAATCGGAACCGCCCCCGTTTTGAAGACGGCGAAAACCACGGCCACGAATTCGAGACCTGGGGTAACCGTCATCAGTGTTTTGACTCCCGGCCCGACTCCCGAGTCGCGAATCCCGCAGGCGTAGAGGTTGGACAAGGTGTCAAGTTCAGCGAAAGTCAAACTCGAATTTCTGAAGGTTACGGCTTTCATGTCCGGCCATTGCGCGGCCGATTCATTCAAAAGAGTCGCTATGTTTTTTTTCATACCGTTTTGCCCGCGGCGAATTCCCGGAGTTTGGCGGCGTAGGCGTCCATTCCCGCGAACGAATGGCGTTCGACCGTTGTCGTTTCGATTTCGAAATCACCGTCCAATTCTTCAAGTCCGCGTTTTTCCAATGCGGATTTCCCCAGAAGGGCCGCTCCGAAGGCCGTGGCCTCCGGAATGTCGGAGAGCACAAGCTCGCATCCGGGGAACAGACTCGACAAACATGCCTGATAGCCTTTGTTCTTTCTGAAACCGCCTTCGATGTAAATCTTGACACCGTCGGCGGCGCCCACGCTCTTCAGCATCTCGCCGGTTTGAATCGCGAGCGACGCGTTCACGGCGGCATACGCGTATTTCGCGTCGCGCGGGGATTCCGGGATGTCGTCTCCGCCCGGAATCGAATCCGCGGGTATTTCCGTTCCGCCGTCGATCACTCGGGAAACGGAATCAGGGAACGGGCCCGTGCCGGGAAGGACTCCGGGAGTGATGAACAATTTGGCGTCGTTCAAAACGCGTTCGTAAACCCCGGGATCGAAATCCAGAAATCCCTTCGAAGGATCGATTCTCTTCAAAATGTCGGCATACAAGTCGCGTTCGGCACCCCCCATGAAAATAGCGGTTTTCACTGGTTGGAAGAAGACGCTCAAGTTGTAGAAGACGCCCGCGTCCATATCGGCCTGAGTCAATTCGGCCTTTTCGGCCGGACACATCTCCACGCACCAGGTGCCAGTGGAGTTGAGAATGAATCTGCCCTTGTTTTTTATCAGATACGGCACGAGAGACGCGTTCGAGTCGTGAACGCCATACGTGACGATTGTATCTTGGGAAAGTCCCGTGCGATCGGACACCGCCGGAGTGACGGTTCCGAGGATCTCCGCGGAGCCCGCGATTTTCGCGGGGAGTTTTCCGCGAATGCCCATCTTGTCCGCCACGAACGACCAGTCGTTTTTCTCGAAATTCCAAAGGTATGTGTGGCAGCCGGCGTAGGTTGAGTCCGCTCCGGCGACACCCGTCAAAAGATGCCCGAAATACTGCGGAAAAAATAGGAACTTGTCGGTGGCCGCGAATTCCGCGGGATATTTCTCCCGCAGGAATTCTATGCCCCTCGCGATATTCGCGAGTCCACCCAGCAGCGGAGTGAGCAGTTTTCCGTGCAATTCGGAACGGTCTCCGTATTTCTCGAAAAAAGCGTTGTTGAAATCGTCGCCTGGATCGGTGGTGTACGCTATCAGCGGAGCGGAAAGTTTACCGTCGGCGCCCAAAGCCGCGAAAGTCGCGCCGTGAGTCGTAACCGAAACAGCTCCGACGTCGTGTTTCGACGCTAGTTCCGCGAGTCCGTTCAAAAACCATTCCGACATCTCGTCCATCTTCTCGAAATGGATCGGCCCGCTCTCGTCAGCGGGTATGTTTTCATAGATTGAGTCCAAAACTTTGAGGTTCTCGTCGAAAACCAAGAGTTTCTTGTTAGTCTTCCCCACGTCCAAAACGGCGATTTTCTTGCTCATATTGTTCTCCCGTTGAAAATTCTTATTGAAAATATACATCTAAACGGCTACGCTCGAGCCCGGGATGGTTTGTCAAACTCTCCAAGAAACGAACAATACCCTCTCCATAGGAAATCGTCAAATCACAAATTTATTATTTCTTTCCAACCCTCGTATTTTTCAAGAAAATCCTCGTGCATTTTAGACCAACCTTTTTCATGTTCATAAAGCCATATGGCGCCGGTTTTCTTATTTTCATAAACTTGAATATAACCTAAATACTTATCTTTTTTTGTGTCGAAAGTTTGCGCGCCAAGTTAAGTTAATCCTTTTTCAGGGAAAGTGTTGA
>JAADHT010000248.1 GCA_013151705.1 Kiritimatiellota bacterium
TAGATGGTTTATATTGTCTTGCTTTTTCTGACACGTCTTATCCTTTTCGTTTTTATACATAACATATAATAGGTTAACGTTCGCAATTTGTCGGGAATCGGATATTCGCCACTGTTTTTCTTTGATTGCTCCCTCGGCACGTTCCAGAGTGTTCCAGCGACTGGAAAGTTCCCCTGAAAGCCCTGTGAACCGTAATATACTTCTTTATCGAAAAAAGTCAAACAGTTTTAGCTTGCTCGAGCTCGAATCTATCGTTTTCAGTGGTTGCGACGGTTCTCTAGTCCATTTCGGCGAAATGGACCTACTGGCGCATCAACTCTAAAAAGTAGGAATCCCAGTCGGAACGCCGCCTAGGAGATCAAGATGTTTTCCAAGCTGTTTGGGGACTGGAGACCAAATCCACGTTTTCAGAGTGTGCAACGGCTCTTGTTTTTTCACGTTGCCGAAGTATTTGTATCCACCCGTTTTGGCAATGGAACGAAACTGATGGAATGCGGCTGGCGAACGGACAGGACTTGGAAAGCTTGATGAAAGGACTTTTTCACATAAGAACATACGGATGCCAGATGAACGAGCGCGACTCGGAGGCGGTGGCGGCGGCCCTGACGGCGGCCGGTTACGCCGCTGCGGATTCTGAATCAGAGGCCGACATTCTGCTTTTCAACACCTGCAGCGTCCGCGAGCGGGCGGAAAGAAAGGCGCTCGGAAAAATTGGAGGGCTTGTAAAGCTCAAGCGGAAACGTCCCGAAATTTTAATTGGTCTTTTCGGTTGTATGGCCCAACGTCTGAAAAATGAACTTCTCGACAAAATGCCGCACGTGGATTTCGTCATAGGGACCGACAGACTCGCCGATCTGCCTATGGTTCTGGCGGACGCCGCCGAGAAACATGCGAGAATCGCGGCGGTGGAACCTTCCGACGCGGATTCCGCCGCCGCGCTCGAAGCGATGGACGGCAGACTTTCCCCCGAGGACGCGGGAGAACGCCCGCTCTCCGCGTATGTCGCGATAATGCGGGGCTGCAATCGATTCTGCTCCTACTGCATCGTTCCCTATGTCAGGGGACGCGAGAAAAGCAGAAATCCAGAGAGGATAATCAACGAGGCCGCGGAACTCGCGGCTAACGGAGTGAGGGAGATAACCCTTTTGGGGCAGAACGTGGCCGCCTACGGTCTCGAAGGCCGTCTCGCTCCGAACCCAGGCGAATCGCCTTTCGCACTTCTACTCGAGCGGTTGGCAAAGATAGACGGACTCAAGAGAATCAGATTCATATCACCGCATCCGGCCTTTTTCAACGACAGATTGATAGACGCCATCGCCTCGACGCCCAAGGTATGCGGCAACGTCCACCTCCCCCTGCAGTCGGGATCGGACAAGATCCTGAAGGCGATGAACCGCGGATACACGGCCGCCGAATATCTCGCGATTGCCGATAAGCTCAGAGAGAAGGTGCCGGAAATGACATTCTCCACCGACGTCATCGTGGGATTCCCCGGAGAGAGGGAATCGGATTTTCAGGAGACCAGAACGATATTCAACACGATTGAATTCGACAACGCCTACATATTCAAATATTCCCCGCGCGGGGGAACGAAAGCCGCGAAACTCGCGGATTCCATCCCGACGGAGGTTAAAGAGGAGCGCAATCATATTTTGCTCGAGGATCTCAAGCAAGCGGCGGTCAAGCGAAACGAATCTCTCGTGTGGGATCGAAAGTCTCCGTGTTGATCGACGGAGTGAGCAAGCGCAATCCGTCTCGCTGGTCGGGTCGCTCGACATCCAACAAGGTAGTGGTGTTCACCCCTTGGTCCGGAATAGCCAAAGGGGACGAGGTGGATGTTTTCGTGGAGAGCGCCACCGCCTCCACGCTTTTCGCAAAACCCTTGGAATCCGAATGATCCAGCAATGTCTTGATAGCGCGTTGATTTGTCATTGACGTCGAATGTCCAATTGCGAACGAGGAGGAAATATGAGATTTTGGAGATGGCAATTGCACTGGCAGATCCTTTTGGGGATCGGTATCGGTGTTTTTTTGGGAGTGTTAAGCGGTAAAGTCCTGTGTCTTGAAAGCGGGGTCGATGTTGAATTCTACGGTTTCGTCGGGGATATTTTCCTTAGAGCGTTGAAAATGCTGATCGTGCCTTTGATCGCCGCCTCCATAGTTACGGCCATGTCGAAAATCGGAAGACACCACAATTTCTCCCGACTCGGCGCCAAAACCCTGCTTTATTATATGACCACGACCTTGATCGCGGTGCTTGTCGGCTTGACGCTAGTGAACATACTGAAACCGGGAGTGGGAGGCCTCACGCGGGAGGACTTGGTTTTCTCAAAAGGTTCGCAGGAGGCCGCGCAACTGGAAAAAGTGAGAACCCGGACCGCCGGCAGGACCAAGGGTGATATCCTGAACGTCTTCAAAGAGATGGTTCCATCAAACATAATAGATGTCGCGGGCTCCAACAACAGGATATTGGGAGTTATCATTTTTAGTTTGCTTTTCGGTTTTTTTATGAGCAAATTGAAAGGAAAGGCGGAAGAGGTTATGACTTCATTTTGGGACGGCTTCTATCAGATCATGATTTCGATGACCCGTTTCGTCATTAAATTTCTTCCTATAGGGGTTTGTTTCATGATCGCTAAAACCGTAACCGGTTTTCTGGCGAATCAAACTTTTTTAGCCAGGTTGGGTCAGATTGGAATATTCACCATCACCGTGTTCGCCGGGTTGGCCATACATATGTTCATCGTCATGCCGTTGCTTCTTCGTTTTATCGGACATGTCAATCCTTTGAAACATTTCAAGGCTATGAGACCCGCTCTGCTTACGGCATTTTCGACCGCTTCATCCTCCGCCACTCTGCCGCTCACAATGGAATGCGTGGAAAACAACGACGGAGTCTCCCCGGAGACGTCAGGTTTTGTTCTTCCGCTCGGAGCGACCGTCAATATGGATGGAACCGCTCTTTACGAATGCGTGTCAGTGCTCTTCATCACGCAAATATACGGACTTCATATAGGTTTCACGGATCAGTTCGTCGTAGTGGTGCTCGCGATTCTCACCTCCATAGGCGTGGCCGGCATACCATCCGCCAGTCTCGTGGCAATCGTTATCATATTGAACTCCATCAGCGCCAGACTCGGAGTTCACATCGGTTTGGAGGCGATTGCGATCATTCTGATCGTTGACAGGATTTTGGATATGTGCAGAACCGCCGTGAACGTTTTCGGGGACTCCTGTGGAGCCGTCATCATCGCCAAATCGGAAGGAGAGACGGACGTTTTGACAAAATGAGCCATCGTTCGAACTTGATAGTACGGGAGATTTTCATGAAAGGTGCCGATGGAAAACTTGATGTTTCGGAAAGTCTCGAAGTCATCGATGACGGTTTTGAGCTTGTCCGAATAATCGGCAAAGGAACCGTGGGAACAGTCTGCGAGTACCGTCGGCGTTCGGACGACAGAGTCGTCGCCATCAAACTGATGAAGCTCACGCCAATGGGGACGCCGGAAGTCTTCGAAGGAATCATCAAGGCGGCTTTGGCCACCAAACCGCTCGCCGACCAAACGAATGTGGTCCGCGTCTTCAGCGCCGGCAAAGTCCCTCCAAACACCTATTACATAATAATGGAGATGATGCGCGGCGGCACTTTGGAGGAATACATCAAGCGGGTGGAGCTCTCATTGAAGGAAAAATTGGATATTTCCGCGAAAATCGCGGACGCGCTATACGCGATCCACTTCAAAGGCATCATACACGGAGACCTGAAACCATCGAACATATTGATGTCCGCGGAAGGCGAGCCGTATCTAAACGACTTCTACCTCTACTCATCGGACTCCTCGACCCAGATCCCGTACATGTCGATCGGAACCCCGTTCTATATGTCCCCGGAACAGGCGTCGGGCGCTCTGGTGACGCCGAAGACCGACATCTACAGCTTCGGCGTGATGCTTTACGAGCTGGTGACGGGCGAGATGCCTTATTCGACCGGCATGGATTCCATCAACGGACTAATCGAGGAGATAACCAACGGCTCCATCGCGCCTCCCTCCAAAAGAAAACGAGGAGTATCCCCGAAATTGGACGCCGTCATCCTCAAACTTCTTGAGAAGGAACCCGACGAACGATACCGGGATATGGCGCTCGCCGCCTCAGATCTCCGCGGATGCCGGGAAAACGGCCCAATCTCCATTCCCGCCGAGAAACAATCATTCTGGCATCGCTTTTTTCACAGACGCTGATTGGAGCGAACGCGCAAGCAACCTCCCCCAACCATTCCCAAACATTTCAGTTGTCAGTCGAAGATTTTGCCGGGATTCAGGATGTGATTCGGGTCGAAGGCGTTTTTGACCGCGCGCATCAAGTTTATGTACACCTCGGAGACGACGTGCCCGATGTATTTTTTGCGTTTGCAGCCGATTCCGTGCTCACCCGAAAGAGTTCCACCCAGTTTTTTGGTCAAGGCGTACAGCTCCACCAGGATTTTCGGCAGAATATCATGCCAGTACTCGTCGGTCCAATCAGGGTTGGAAACGATTCTGGCGTGAAGATTGCCGTCGCCGGCGTGCCCGAAGCATGGGATGGTCACATCGAATTTCCCGCATATTTTATCGAACTCGGAAATCATCACCGGAATCGAAGCCGGAGGGACGACGATATCCTCCCCGCATTGCCGCGGAGTGATGAGGGAGCAGGCCTCGGCTATGTTTCTTCGTATTTTCCATATCCGCTCGGAAGTCGTCGGATTGTCCGCGACGTACACCTCGGTCGCGCCCGCTTTCTCGCAGAACTCTCCTATCAATTCGTACTCCTCCTCCAGCCGCGCCTTGTCGGAACCGTCAACCGATATCAACAACATCGCCCCCGCGTTCTCGTAGGGAAGCGTCTCGTTGAGGTAGTCGCATGTGGTTTTGACGGCGAGTTTGTCCATAAACTCAATCGATGTCGGAATGACGCCGCCTTCCGTCATTATTCTGGGCACGACGTCGATAGCCTCCCGAGAGGTGTTGAAGAGACAAAGCAGATCGACCTGATATTTGGGAAGCGGCATAAGTTTCAATATGATTTTCGTGAAGAATCCGAGAGTGCCCTCCGATCCGACCATCAGTTGCAGTATGTTGTAGCCCGTGACATCCTTGATCCGCTTTCCGCCCAGCTGAACGATTTCTCCGGTCGGCGTAACCACCTCGAGTCCGAGAACGTAACGGGACGTGACACCGTATTTCACCGCTTTTCCACCGCCGGCGTTCTCCGCCACGTTTCCGCCGATGAAGCAAGTCTCGAGACTCATAGGATATCCAGCGTAGAACAGTCCATCGTCCTTGAGACGCTCGTTTATCTCGTTCGAAACCACGCCCGCCTCGACGGTTATCATCATATTCTCCTTGTCAACCTCGATAATCTCGTTCATTCTATCCATCGACACGACGATACCGCCGAAAACCGGCACGGCGCCGCCGGAAAGTCCCGAACCCGCTCCGCGCGGAGTCACCGGTATCATTTCGCGGTTCGCGAGGTTCATTATCAACGCAATCTCCTCCGCCGTTCCGGGACGGACCACCACCTCCGGCATCGCCCGGTATTCCGTGCCGGGAATCTCGTCGCGCGAATAGGGTTCAAGTTTCTCGTCGTCCTTGAATATAACGAATTTTTCGCCGACTATTCTTTTCAATTCATCCGCGACCTCCGCGGTCACGCTATTGTATTTCGCGGGATTCATTGCTTCACCTCGTGTTTTCTCAAAGTTTCAGCGAGTTCCGGCAGCACCTCGAACATATCACCGACTATTCCAATGTCGGCGACTTTGAATATCTGCGCGTCCGGATCGATGTTCACCGCTATTATGTTCTCGGTGGTCCGCATTCCAGCCAAGTGTTGTATGGCACCCGAAACACCTAGGCCGATGTAGAGTTTCGGTGTTATCGTTTTTCCGCTCAAACCCACTTGATGCGGGTATGACAGCCAGCCTCGGTCAACAACATCGCGGGACGCGCCAAGAGCGGCGCCTATCTCATCAGCGAACGCTCTGACGACCGGTAGGTTCTCCGCTTTTTTCAAACCGCGTCCGACAACGACCACCTTCTCGGCGTCCTGTATGGATATCTCGTCCTCGTTGGGAATATGCTTCATTTTTTTAATTTTCGATATCGGCGTGAATGTCGTGGTTTCAACGACTATCTCTCCCCCGCGTTTTTTCAGAATCGGGGCGGGGGAAGTGGATTTTGGTCGGACCGTGGCCATCTGGGGCCGATGCCCGGGCGTTTTTATCGTCGCCATTATGTTGCCGCCTATCGCCGGACGGGTCTGCAGCAAGTCTCCTGTTTCAGAGTCGTACTCGAGCGACGTGCAGTCCGCCGTCAATCCGGCATGCGCTTTGACCGCCACGTACGGCATAAGCGTTCTGCCGGTGGACGTGGCGCCGGCTAGAATCGTTTCAGGACTATATTTCTCGACGATATCCAGCATAGCGGCCGCGTAAGGCTCCACCAAGAAATATTTCAATGCCGGATCCTTGACGAAAAGCACTTTGTCCGCTCCGCGCGCCAGAAGTCCGCGAAGTTCGCGTTCCGAAATATCATCGCCAAACACCATGACGTTCAAGGCGCAGGAGCGTTGTTCGCGCAAAGCGATTCCCCTGGTCAAAAGTTCAAAGGATATCTCTTGAATCTCCCCCTCCCACTGTTCGGCCACTATCCAAATATCTTTATAGTCGTTTTTATTCATATCAGGTTTCTCCGAGTTAGGAATTCCGCGACATTCGCGCACGCCGCCTCGATCGAGGTATGATCGTTGGCAACCGTCATTTCGCATTCACGAGTAACTTTCGGGCGGAATATCTTCGCGACCCTGGTCGGTGATCCCTTCAACCCGAGCAGCGAAGCGTCAAGACCAAGGTCTTTCTCGCCCCACACCGGAATATCCAAATTTTTCGCCTTCTTCTTGCCGCGGAGAGTGGGCAACCTTGGATCGCTGACTTCCTTGACGACAGTCAAGAGCAGAGGGTATCCGCAAGAGGAGACATCCTCGCCCCGCTCGATCAACCGATGGACCACGCACTCGTCATCATTTATTTCAGCGAGTTTGTTGACATACGACAGGACTGGAATATCCAGAAAGGCGGCGATGCCGGGGCCGACCTGTCCGGTGTCGCCGTCCGTCGCGCGCTCCCCGCATATTATCAGATCGAAATTTCCTATTTTTCTTATCGCTTCCGAAAGAGCGTCGCTTGTAGCCCAAGTGTCGGAACCTCCGAACACCCTGTCGCTCACCAGACGCGCCTCGTCCACTCCCATCGCGACGGCCTCCTTAAGCGCCTCCAACGCTTTCGGCGGCCCCATCGTCAACGCGACGACCTCGCCACCGAGTTTCTCCTTTATTTGGAGGGCCAACTCGATAGCGTAGAGGTCAAGAGGATTTATGATCGACTCAACCCCTTCCCTTATCACTGTTCCGGTTGACTCGTCCATCCTCACGGACTTCGTCTCCGGAACCTGTTTTATCGGCACTATGATTCTCATACGCCCATCTCCATTTGTTGGTATTCACCACCCGCTCCGCTCAAGTCACAAAAGCGCAAGAAGTCTGTTTTTGAACATTTTGAACTTGACCGGCTTCGCCGAGACTAATCGATATTATCCGCGGATGACGCAGATCACCGCCGATAAAACAAATTCCTATACAATAAATTTGTGAATTCGATATTGGTTCGAGTTTGGAAATTCGGTATTCGAGTTTTCGGATTATTGAAACAGCCATCTCTTGAGTCCGGCGATATGCTCCCTCATAAGGTTTTCGGCTCTTTCAGGATCATCCGACGCTTCAGCCAACTCAACATGCGTGACGGTTATCCGCTTCCGTTTGACCCGAGGCGAAACAACGCTCAGATCAGCTTGAATCAACGAAGACTGAAAATTGAACTTGCCCAGCTCCTTTTTCAGCATCTCGCTGCCGCACCTCTCCATTATGAACGCATGGAACTCCTCATCAAGCTTGAAAGCCACCTTCCAGTTTCCGGCGGAGCGTTCAGCATCCGTTTTCCTTCCCAGATTTAGAAGTTCTTCTCGTTCGCTCGGCGAAAACCGCTCCGCCGCCCCGCGAAAGGCCAATCCCTCCAAAACCTCGCGTATCTCAAATGTGTCTCTAACATCCCCCATCGAGAATCGACGAACGAACGTTCCAAGATTGGGCAGACCGACGAACAGCCCTTCGGCGCGCAACCGCTCGATAGCGGCCCGAATCGGCGTCCGGCTCACCCCGAACCCCTCCGCCAGCTCCTGCTCAACAATTCTGCTTTCGGGTTTCAGTTCCCCCGATTTGAGCCTGTGGCGCAATTCCGCGCAGATGTGATCCACACCAATTCTCTTAACCATACCAACCTCCGCCCCATCATTGTGTAATGATTGTATACAATATATCGTTCTTCCATCACCGCAAGGACTTTTTCGAGAAAAAATACAGCATACACGTCGCTACCCGACCGGAAAGAAAATAATAAATGTCGTTCCCACGCCGGGTTTTGATTGCAAATCCAAAAACGCATTGTGTTTTTCAAGAATGGAAAATACCATGGAAAGGCCCAGCCCCGTTCCTTTCTTCTCGCCTTTGGTGGTGAAAAACGGATCGAAAATCTGAGAGATCAACTCGGGTTTTATTCCAACGCCGGTATCTGAAACTGAAAGGCGGAAATATTCTCCTGGTGGCACTTCAGTTATTTTACCCGCGAGATCAATATCCAAAACGATCCTTTCCAATGAAAGAGCGAGATTTCCTCCGCAAAGTTCCCCATCGGGACGCATTATGGTCATCGCATGACTGGCGTTGATGCATAAATTCAACAACATCTCCTCAATCTGAACCGGATACGCGTTGATCACCGCTGAATCAACCGAATGATTGAAGGCTACCTCGACTGATTTGTCGAGCGTCCTTCGACAGATATTCAACACGCGGTCCACCAACTCGATCAAATCCACCGGAGCTAGCGGCAATTCCTGGCGTTTGGAGAGGGAAAGCAGTATCTGCACCATCTCAGCGCCTTGTTTGACGGCCTCGGTCACGGTTGCGATGTCCGAACTCAATTCGTCTTTGAGCTGTTCTTTGGACATGCCGGCGATGTCCAAAGTAAACACCATCGAGGAGACGGTCGCTTGGACGCTGGATATGATATTATTGAAGTCATGAGCCAAACCGGCCGACAACGCGCCTATGGTCTCCATCTTCTGCGAATGCAGCAAATGCTCCTCGGCAAGATACTTTTCCGTCAACGCCAAAGCCATTTGAGCGACCTCCACGTTGTCGAACGGTTTTTTCAAAATCAGAAGATTGTCACGCTTGCCGACCGCTTCGACGATCTCCTTCCAGGAATAATCCGAAAACGCGGTGCACAACACTATCTGCACTTTTCTGTCCATGTCGAACAAACGCTTCATCGTCTCCAGACCATCCCAACCGCCCGGCATCCTCATATCGACGAATATAAGGCTGTACGGAACTCCATCGTCCAATGCCGCGCAAGCCATGTCCCACCCCTCCCTTCCCCCGGGTGCCGTGTCAACCGCATAGTTCATCACGGAATGCGAATGAGGCGCCGCGGGGGATTCCGAAGAACGTCCCCCCAAACGGGCTTTCATCTTATCGACCAGAGCTTGAGACTCATCAACGGCGAAAGAACGCTCTATCGCCACAGCGATAGCCTCACGCACATCTTTTTGGTCGTCGATCACAAGTATTCTACGTTCTATCATAGTACTCTTATTATATCACATTTTGAAATAAAAAACAAGTCTCTTGAATCGAAGCGCGGCACTGGTATAGTGTGTGTGTCGCATATGGAAAACCACCGTAGCCGTTCCGTCAGCACGGGCCCGATTGGTTTCGAAGTTCGAATGCCGCCCAGGGACTGCGGGCAAAGACACTGGCAGCGTACGTTTAGGAGAGAAATTCATTATGAGAATCGCATTCGTAGGCGCCGGGAAAATGGCCACGGCGATAGTCAAAGGAATGTTGTCGAATGGCAAGCCATTCGCTAAAGAGGATATTCTGGCGAGCGACGTCTCCGAGAAATCGGCGGAGCTGTTCACCAGGGAGGCTGGAGTGCCATGCGGACGTTCCGCCCGCGAGGTCGTCGAGACCGCCGATTTCATTCTGCTGGCGGTCAAACCTCAAAACATACGGGATGTCATGTCTGATTTGCGGGGCAAAGTCTCCGAAAAGACCATCATATCCATAGCCGCCGGAATAAAACTGGAGACTCTTCTGACCGGATTCGGGGTGGAAAGAGTAATCCGGGTGATGCCGAACACCCCTCTGATGATAGGAGAAGGCGCGACGGCGCTGGCCCCCTCCCCCAACGCCACCGAAAACGACATAAAAACCGCTTTAGATATTTTCGCTCCCTTGGGAGTGGTCCACCAAGTGGATGAGAATCTCATCGACGCCGTCACCGCGCTCAGCGGTAGTGGCCCGGCGTA
>JAADHT010000012.1 GCA_013151705.1 Kiritimatiellota bacterium
GTTAGACAACCGCACCGCTCAAACTCCAGCGACAAGCCTCGACCAGTCCATTTGGCTTGGTTCCTCTTGACGGTACTTGCGGATTATTAGCATTCGTTAACCATATCACCCAATCCTGGCCCTTGCCGAGACTGGACTACTCGGAGGATTTCCGCCTCACGGCTTCTTTCCCCGCCTTGCGGCATTCGGTACTTTGTCGAAAGAGCTCCAGGTCGACACAACAGCGCATGCCTCACCTGTCTTCCTAGGATACTAGCAATGGAATGCCAGGTTTAGTCGGTAAAGATAAATCCTTACAGCTAAACAATATATAAGACGACCTCGTGTCGCCAATAACGCATAGCTCAGGTGCCGCCGGTTAGGCGGTCACCTGAAGCGATTTGTTTAAATTATATTTTTGTCCACGGATGAACTCTGATGAATCAAAACAGAATATAGCCACGAACGCGCGAATGAATTCTTTTTCCCGCGGAGTCCGCGGGAAAAACGTTTCTTATCAGTGCCCATCAGTGCCCATCAGTGTTCATCTGTGGTCAAAACTTTTTATTCATTTTTCAAGATAACATGTAATATACGAACGTTCGCAATTTGTGGAAAAACCGATATTTTCGGCTGTTCCCCTTGATTTTCCGACGAGTGGAGTTTTCCGCACGGTTGTCGGTTGCCGAACCATCGAACATTTCCAGTAACGGATGAATATCGCACTTTAACGGGGGGAAGTCAAGCGTTTTTTCATAAAAGCCTATTTTCCGGGCTGAAAACTCCGCCGCCGCCGCTTCACGCGGGCTTTTTTGGAAGTTTTCAAGGTTTTTCCGGAGCCGTATCGTCCATTTAGACGCGCCCTGGCGCCGACAAGGTCTTCCTCATCCATTCGGTCATTTTTTGATTCGTAAAATCCCTTTAATTATGGCGGCAAGTAAATTTGGTCCGCAATTTTTTGTCCCCGACCTGGCGCTTCGTGATGCCAACACTATTGGACAGTGCGGTTTATTAATTGCTCTTGGCGTCGACAACCTGAAAAGAGCTTGGCAATATTATCATGCGCGCGTTGAACGGGAATTGGGAAAAAGTCACTCAATATTGGCGGGAATTAATGGTGCTGCGGCAAGGGTTCATGCCGACAGTCAACACTACTATTCCGCGGAAATCGCGGTTTTGAGCGAATTCCCCTTGACTTTCCTCTTCGAGTGTGTACGTTTCGTGTTCCGGAAACCACTTCGGTGGTGGACTTGAAAGCGGTAATCTCCGCATCTCGAACGATTTCCGGAGGACGGAGCGACAAAACCGTGAATATTCGGTTTTCGACGCGGAATTGAAATTGACATGATTTATCGGGAGCGCTAATGAATATGAGAAGAACTATTATCGCGGGAAATTGGAAGATGAACTTGACGGCGGCCGAAGCCGTCGCTTTCGTTGAGGAGTTCAAACCTTTGGTTGCCGACTCCACTGAAGTCGAGATCGTCGTATGCCCGGTTTTCACGGCGTTGGACGCGGCGGTCAAAGCCGCGGCCGGCTCCAATATTAAAATCGGAGCCCAGAACATTCACTGGGAGGAGTCCGGAGCCTTCACCGGCGAGATTTCAGCGGCTATGTTGAAAGAGACCGGAGTTGAATACGTGATAATCGGACATAGCGAAAGACGCCAGTATTTCGGAGAGACCGACGAGACCGTGAACAAACGCCTTAAAGCCGCTTTGGCGGCGGGGCTCGTGCCGATGGTGTGCGTCGGCGAGGTGCTGGCGGAACGCGAGTCCGGCAAGACCGAGTCCGTTTTGTCCACTCAACTACAATGCGGATTGAATGGAATTCCCGCCGACGAAATGGAAAAGATCGTAATAGCCTATGAGCCGGTATGGGCTATCGGCACTGGTAAGACGGCTACTCCGGAAATGGCCGAGGAGACGCATGCGTACATCAGAAAAACGCTCGCCGATCTTTTCGATCGGGATACGGCGGACAAAGTCAGAATTCAATATGGCGGCAGCATGAAACCCGCGAATTCCGCGGAACTCATCGCGCAACCGGATATCGATGGCGGGTTGGTGGGAGGAGCCGCGTTGAAACCCGACTCCTTCTCGGAATTGATCAAAAACGCCATCAAATAAAACAGGAGTTTTCCATGGATAATCTGTTGATTATAGTGTTGGCTGTGATAGACGCCATGGTGGCGTTGCTGCTCATAGCGGTCGTGTTGGTCCAGCAGTCCAAGGACGGCGGATTCGGCGGTTCGCCGTTTGGTGGAGCCGGCGACGCCGTGTTCGGCGGACAGGCGGCCGATCATCTGACGAAGATCACCGTCGGCCTGGCAGCCGTGTTCCTTATTTTGACATTGTCGCTCGCCATCATAACCGGTCGTCGGACAAGCGATGAGAAAAGCGTCGTTGAAAACGCGCCTCCGCCTCAATCCGAGCTGGCGCCGCTTCCAAAACCTGAAACGCCAAAACAAGTTAAGCGAAACGATTTGAAAATCATCGATGATTTGGATGGTGTTTCGAAAAAATCGGAATCTGTCGAGAAGGCGGCTGAGACGGTGGAAAAGAAAGCCGGAGCGGCTAAGAAAAACGTCGATAAGCCGACGAAATAGACGCTGCTCTGAAATAGCGGCGCCACTTTTTCAAACAGACTCCAAGGCCGCGCAAAAAAGGTGTCTTGATGCGGGTTCTCTCCGGGACAGCCTCTGGGATTGTGTTGAACGTTCCTCGCGGACTGGAGGTTCGGCCAACAGGCGTTCGAGCCCGTGGCGCTTTATTCGACAGCGTCTCCTCCACCATCGGCTGGACTGGAGCTTGCGTGGTCGATTTGTTCGCCGGCAGCGGAGCTCTCGGCATCGAGGCGGCCAGCCGCGGCGCGGAAACCGTGAGATTCGTCGAGAAATCACCGAAACATGCGGCGGTCATTCGAAAAAATCTGGAGAAAATCGCAAAAGCCGGAGTGACCGCGGAGCTTGAAGTGGTTGTCGCCGACGCTTTGTCGGTCCATAAACGTCTGCCCGCTCTGTCCGGAACCGTTGACTTCGTTTTCGCCGATCCTCCTTACGCCGATTTCGATTTCGCATGGAGACGGCTTCTCGCGGACGCGGGATTCGCGGAGTGGGCGTCGAAAGCGCTGATGGTCTGGGAAACACCGCCGGATGCGAAACCATCGCCGCCTGATGGATGGAGTATTGTTAAACGCGAGTTTCGCGGAGGAACCGCTTTCATACATGCGCGCGTCAAGTGAATGTCGCGGCGCGGCGCTCTATTGAACATGCGCCAAACAAAGTTCAAGCGTTGAACTCGAAAGGAGAAAATTATGAGAAAACTGCTCGTCGCTTTCGCCGCAACTTTCGCTATCACCACTCTTTCCGCGGCTCCGTTGAAAATGGGGGATGACGCACCTTCTCTAAAGGGGATTGTCTGGGTCAAAAACGGTCCGGTCTCGATAGAGGACGGAAAAAACAAAAAAGTGTATATCGTGGAGTTCTGGGCGACTTGGTGCCCCCCTTGCCGCGTATCCATTCCGCATCTTAGCGGGCTTCAGAAAAAATATAAATCCAAAGGCTTGGTCGTGGTTGGGATAAGCAATGAGCCCTTTGGAATCGTAAAAAAGTTCGTAGAGGCTCAAAAAGACATGAATTACAATGTGGCGATCGATGAAAAAGGCGCGGTCTACTCGGCGTATATGTCAGGCGAGAAAGGTATTCCCATCGCATTTATAATCGGGAAAAACGGCAAAGTGTTGTGGAAGGGACATCCTTTGCAATTCGACTCCGTCCTCGAAAAGGTGTTGGCGGGTTCATTCGACGGGGCAGCTCAAAAACGCGTGTCCGAACTTTCCGGTGAACTGCGTCAAGCTATGCAAGGTCAGGATATGCGGAAAGTCTCCGAGGTGGCGATGCGGATTCTCGAAATCGATCCGGAAAACGAGATGGCGATGCAAGTTGTTCTTTACGGATTCCGCGAAGACATAAAAAAGGCGCTCGACTTTCTTTCGGCGTTGATGGATCGACATCCCGACGCGTACGCTCCCTATATCAACACGTTGAAAATTCTAACCGCTAAAAAAGACGGAGCCGCCCTTCGGGTTTTGATCGTTAGGTACAAGGAGAATTTCAACGACGATCCATCAAAACTCAACACTATGGCTTGGTGGATTCTCGACAAAGCTGCATTCGGCATTCAACCTCTGGACATCGCCTTGGGATTAGCCGAAAGTGCGGTTAAGCTCGCCTCGAAAGGAAACGACAAAATGCTTCTCGCCGCGTACTACGACACGCTCGCGCGTTCACAATACGCTCTCGGAAGGCTGGATCTCGCTATCGAATCCCAAAAGCGGGCGGTGGAACTGGTGTCCGGCACGAAAGAACGCCCTTTGCTGATGAAAACACTGGATTTCTACAAGAAAACCAAGGCTTTGGGTGAGAAGCTCGCGAAGTGACCACAACCTGGATCCGTGGAAAACTCCGAAGGAGCGGAAAAGTCAAATTTGGTTTAGTCCCAGTCCCCCCAGTGGCCCCGGGGGTTTACCTTCGCAATTAAGGGAAATTACAGTTCCTCGCCGATCTCCCAGCGAATGAACCGCTTGATTTCCAAGCCGGGATTCGCTTTTTCAACGGTTTGCTTGTCGTCGCGTATCCAAGGTTGCCGCGTCAAGCAGACTTCTTTGTACCACTTGTTGATCTTACCGTTGACGATTTTGTCGATAATCCCGGCCGGTTTGCCTTCGACCTGACCGGCGCCTATCTCGCGCTCCTTGGCGATGACTTCGGCTGGAATATCGTCGGGGGTCGTGTATGCCGGTTTGAACGCGGCGATATGCATGCAGACATCATTCAAGGCCTCGTCGTCCGCTTCGCCCTCGACTTGTATCATCACCCCGATTCTGCCGCCGCCGTGAATGTACGCGGCGCATTTGCCGGCTCCGCTCCAGCGGATGGCTCTACGGAGCCGCATGTTCTCGCCGATGGTGGCTATCAGGGCCGTCAGATTGTCCTTCTCGGACTCCGCGATTTCCGCGGACACGTCGCCGTCCGCGTCCATCGCCGCGATTTTCGCGGTGACCTCGTCCACGTACTCGATGAATTTATCGTTGGTTGCGACGAAGTCGGTTTCGCAAAGCGCCTCGACCAACACTCCGGTCGCGCCGTCCACATTGGCCACTATCTTCCCTTCCTTGACCGTGCGCCCGGACTTTTTCTCGGCTTTGGCTATGCCGGATTTGCGTAACACGTCCACCGCTTTTCCCATATCGCCGTCAGCCTCGACGAGGGCTTTTTTGCAGTCCATCATGCCGGCGTCCGTCTTGTCTCTCAACTCTTTCACCATTGCAGCCGTTATGTTAGCCATGATTAAGTGATACTCCTTCTGAATAATGTGGTGGAATCAAATCATACACATTGGATTCCGGATGTTTTCGCGTTGAATTGCTCGAATGAGAACGAGCAATAACGATTATTTCTTTTTGGCTTTCGTTTTACCGTCTTCAGCCACCGGTTTATCAGCCGTCTTTTTGGGTGCCGCTTTTTTAGCGGGAGCCTTTTTAGCGACTTTCTTCTCTTTGGGCTCTTCCGACTTCACCTCTGTTTTCGCCGTCGTATTGGTTTCGGACTCGGCCGCGGGTTTAGTTTCCGTTTTCTTTGGAGCCTTGTCGCCCGCCTTCGCTGGCGAGCCGGCCTTTTCTCCATCGGATTTCGCTACCTTTTCACCGTCAGCCTTTGGTGTCGTTTTTGGTGCGGCGGCTTTTTCTTTTTTAGCCTTTTCGGCAGCCTCTCTTCTGGCCTTTTCGGCCTCCTTGCGGGCCTTCTCCTTCTCCTCGCGCTCTTTGGCCTGCTCCTCTTCGCGCTTGACCTTTTCCTCCGCCACGCGCTTCAGATACAATTCCTTGGCGCTCTTAACGGCTCCGGCCAGCAGTTTGACTATGAGACTAATTGATTTCAAGGCGTCGTCGTTGGCCACGATCGGATGTGATATTTTGTCGGGATTGGCGTTGGTGTCGATGATCGCGACTATCGGAATACCCAACTTGTACGCCTCGTCAACGGCGATGTGCTCCTGGCAGATGTCCACGATGACTATAGCGTCGGGACGTTTGCGCATGTCAAGTATGCCGCCGAGGTTTCGATGGATTTTCGAGGATTGCCTGCCGAGGGAGGACAACTCTTTTTTGCGCATCATTTTGGCCTCGTCCGACGCGAGAAGCTTGTCGATGTCGCGCATTTTGGTTACGCTTTGCCGGATTGTGTTGTTGTTGGTCAGGGTTCCGCCAAGCCAGCGCTCGGTCACATAATACATCTCGGCTTCCTCGGCCGCTTCCTTCACGACGTTTTGCGCCTGGCGTTTCGTTCCGACGAACAGGATGTCTCCGCCATCGGCAACCACATGCTGAAGATAGTTGCAGGCGTCCGCGAGCTGACGCATCGTTTTGGCCAAGTCAATGATGTAAATCCCGTTTTTCACCCCGTAAACGTACTCTTTCATCTTGGGGTTCCACTTTTTCGTCTGATGTCCGAAGTGAACTCCGGCCGCCAACAAATCCTGTACCGTGATCTTTGCCATTACGGCGTCTCCTTGTGTCGTCGCGATGACTTTGCCGCGGAATAAACCGATCATCCGGTTCCGGGAAGTCACCAATTGTTTGGGTGTTATCGTGTCGATGGCTGAAAAACACCTTACGAAAGAAGGCGCCGCAGCCATTGCGATCACGCGCGAACATCAACCCGATTTGAGGCTGAAGGGCCTGTATTATATCATATACTCTCGTTTTCGCAAGAATTTTAGCGTTTTTTAGCGTTTTTTATTTGACAAGGAATTTCAGGGTGATAGAACAAAAACCAACTGATTAGTTGTGTTTCCCGAAAAAAACGCTTTACAAAGCGGAACGCGCGGGCTTTATATCCGGTGTCACATTGCCTGTGGACGGGGCGTACCTTTGTCGGAATATCTAAATGAATGTTCAATCCGCCGAACGGATAAACCGCGCCTGAGGTTCACGCGCCCTGGTACTGCGCGCAAGCCTTTTCGAACAGCGTCGATTGAAGGATTTTTATGCAGAAAAGAGCGGAAATAACGCATGGCAACATTTTGAAAGCCGCTAGAAAACTGTTTGCGAAGTATGGTTGCCATGGCGCCAGCGTGGATAAGATCGCTAATCTCGCGAAAGCCAACAAACAGCGCGTCCACGCGTATTTCGGAAGCAAATCGAAGTTATTCGAAACAGTTTTGATCGACGCGTACAAGGAGACCAACCGCGGAGAGGCCGATTTGCGACGGGCGCTGAACGCCGACCCGACGGAACTCACGAGAACTCTGCTCTCCCATTTCATAAATCTGCACCGGAAACACCCTGATTTCTGGAGGCTGATAACGTGGGCGAACCTTGAAGACGAACCGTTTCACAAGACCGTGAAAAACATAAACGCCGGCATTATGGAGATAGTGCGCCCGTTTTTCGAAAAGGCGAAAAAACGCGGCGCGATTCCGATTCGGCGCGGATTAAAACCAGACTCAACGAGCATTCCGGTTCCAAATCGATGTCGTCCTTGTGCCACGTCTTGAGTTTTCGCGCGAATTCGACAACCGCCATCCCGTTTTTCAAGGAGGATCTTCCTTTGACGTTCCCGGCGCTGCCGGAGGGCGTTCTGCTGTAGAAACGCGGGAGTTCGGCTCCCGCGTATTCGGCGAAATATCTGCTGAACCATGCGGGACTGCCGTTGTCCATCTTTAATGTGTTCCTATCCCACTTCAAGGCTGATTTCGTCCACATGTCGTCCGCGAAGCTCGCGGAATCGTTTCTAGCGAACCTCCAAATCCAGACATCCGCGAGATTCGCGGATTTTGACGGTTTCGAGAAGATCAACGCCAAAGCGGACTCTTGTCGAGCGGTCAGGAAATACGCGTGGCGCACCGGGTCCCAACTCCATCGCGAGCCTTTGTCGATTTTTCCCGACCAGGGATAGGTCAGCAAGAGATACGCGGTGTCGCCTACTTTGCAGGTTTTGATTTCCACGGTGATCGAGTTTTCTTTTCCGTTTTTCATTCGAACGCGAGTTCCGCGGATTTTCCTCCAACATTCGTCGTCGGCTTTTCCGTCGAGTTTCGGCGCGGTTGAAGCGTTTGGGAAAGATAGAACCAAGCGTTTGAGCGTCGCCGCCGTCGAGGCGGATGTCGGACGGGACGGTTCTTCCGCCACCGAGCGGAGGGAAGCCGCGAGGATCGCAATGGACAACGTCCTCAAGCAAAACTTCATATTCCTAACTTGAAAATTGAAAATTGGAAATTCAATATTGGACATTTTTTCCCCATATTCCAGTGAGACGGTCACGCGGTACCGCTCTGAATTTTCCCGTCGATCAGAAGATTTCCATCGGGGAGGTCGCGGACGCCGAGGCGTTTTTCGCCGCCGGTCCGGCGGCGAGAGCGTCCTCCGCGGCTTTGACGGCCGCCGCGAACGCCGAAGCCATAAGTTTCGGATCGTCCGCCGCGGCGATGGCCGTGTTCACCAGAATCGCGTCCGCCCCCATCTCTATGGCTTCGGCGGCGTGCGAGGGCATTCCGATACCGGCGTCCACCACCACGGGAACGAGAGATTGTCCGATGATTATCTCGAGCATTGATTTCGTTTGGAGTCCCTGGTTCGTCCCGATTGGGGAGCCCAGCGGCATAACAGCGTGAACGCCCACTTCCTCGAGACGTTTCGCCAGCACCGGATCGGCGTTTATGTATGGAAGAACGATCAAGCCTTCCTTCACTATCGATTCCGCCGCTTTGAGAGTTTCGACGGGGTCTGGCAGCAGATGGTGCGGATCCGGATGAATTTCGAGTTTTAT
>JAADHT010000145.1 GCA_013151705.1 Kiritimatiellota bacterium
ATTTTGAATTCACTTCATTCTTGGATATTCCGTGTTGGATATTGGATATTTTTTCTTATATTGAACCTAGCTTCGCGCGGTTGCCCTGGGGTGTCGGTGGAGGCAGTGATTAAAATTTGAAACTGAAATGTAGCAAGCGCTTCCACCGACTCAAGGTCGGTGGTAAGCCGGAAACAGCAATCTTGACGGTAAGAAAAAATGCCTCTGAGACATTGCTTTCCACTCTTGTGAAATCGCAAAAGACTAACGTGTTCTCCTTGAAAATCTCTTTTTCGCGGGTGAAACGGCTTCTTGTAACACTTAGCGCGCGGCTCCGCCGCAAAATTCGCGACAAAGCGTCTTGTCTTTTCATTTTCAGGTGTTAGCTTTCAGTCCCGGCCACCTCGGAACCCTGATATTCCTCCTCTCTCGGAACAACGTTATCCGGCGAGCGGGATATCGGCACACACCAATCCGCCAAGCCCATCCACGCTTGGAATAGACCTGTTTTTTAAGGAATCAGACATTATGGACGACAAAAACCGAAACACGAACAAACAAGCTGGCGTTCCGCGGATGGGAGACGACAGACCACCGCCGCACGACTACGATCTCGAACGATCCATTCTCGGCGCCATACTCTACGAGCCGGAATCATTGGAGTACGCCCTTGACATACTTGGCTCGGCCGCCGGATATTTCGAACGTCAACCAAGAGACCAGCAACCACCACCACCTATTTTCCACAGGCCGGCGCATCAAAGAATATATTCGGCTCTCTGCGACCTCATCGCGAAAGACACGAACATAGACCTGGTCACCTTGAAAAACGCGCTGCAGGCCAAAGAGCAGTTGGAGGATGTCGGCGGCATGGAATACCTCGCGGAACTCGCGGATTCCGTGGCCACCGCCGCTAATATCGAGGCTTGGTGCGTGATGCTCCGCGACCTGTCGATTCTAAGGAACTTGATACACACGTGCGAATCCGTCAAAGAGAAATGCCATTCAAACAACCAATCGGTGGAAGAGCTGCTCGACGAAGTGGAAAGAGACATCCTTGGAATTGGTTCCCTAAATAAAAAGCCATCCACACAACCTTTGAGTCAAGTCATCAAAAACGAGGAGGACGGCGGCGCCATACAATATTTGATGAGATTGATCAACAAAGACGAGACGGTGACAGGCATTTCAACCGGATTCGGCGAGCTTGACAAACTAATCACCGGACTGAAACCGGGAGAGATGTTCGTCTTGGCCGCCCGTCCCTCCATAGGAAAGACGTCTTTCGCGTTGAATCTTATGACCAACATAGCGTTACGCGCCGCCAGCAACCCGGAGAAACAACAAAAGCGCTGCGCCGTCGGATTCTTCAGTTTGGAGATGACCGCCAGACAATTGGCGGTCAGGTTGATCTGCACGGAATCCGGATTCTCGGAACGCGAGATGCTGGATGGAAAAGTAACGAGCGTGACGCGGTTGACGGGCGCCGCGTCCAAACTCGCTCAAGCTCCGATATTCATCGATCCCACACCCTCGTTGAAGGTGCGTGAATTGAGAAGCAAGGCCAGAAAAATGAAATCCCAGCATGACATAGACATAATATTCATCGACTATCTGCAGTTGATGAAAGCGGAAACTCGCAGCGACAACCGACAGGAGGAGGTGTCGGCCATATCCTCCGGGATCAAATCTCTCGCGAAGGAGTTGAACATCCCGATCGTCGTGCTGGCTCAGTTGAACCGCGAGGTCGAAAAGACCCATGGCGAACCGCGACTCAGTCATTTGAGGGAATCCGGAGCCATCGAGCAGGATGCGGACGTGGTGGCGTTTCTACATCGCGACAAAGAGAAGCAGAAGGAGATGGAAAATTCCGAACAAGCCACGATGGAAGGACTCGAAGCTAAACTGATAATCGAGAAAAACAGGAACGGAAGCATCGGGTACATCGATCTGCTGTTTTTCCCGAGACTCACGAAATTCACCAGCAAATCCAGAATCGACGACGCTGACGTGCCGAGGTGAAGAAGGAGCGTAAAACCATAAAGTGGCAATGCCGCGATTGAAATTTTCAATCCACCGCGGCGGACAAGTCCACTCCAAGGCGGATAAATATTGAATTTTCAATTTTGAATTTTCAATATTCAAGTTTGGAGCCTGGAAATCCCGGAGTGGGGAACCTGAAACTCGAATATCGAAACAAAACGGAGTGAATAAATAATATGCCTAATAAAAGAATGCTTAGAGTGAACGAGCTGCTCAAACGCGAAATAGCCGATCTTCTCGAGAGAATGGATGTCAATCATGCGAACTGCTTGATTTCCGTATGCGAAGTCGATGTGTCGCCGGACCTCAGACGCGCCAAAGTCCACGTCAGCATACTTGGCGGAGACGCCGATTTTCAAGAAGAGGTTATGAAACACCTCCGACGCCACAGAGTGGAAGTACAAAACAAAATGGCCCGCGACATCAAATTGAAATACACTCCGATACTAGAGTTCACGAAGGATTCGAGGATCGAGGAGGGAGACCGCGTGCTCGCGTTGCTAGAGGAGATCGAGCGAAAAAATCCGCCATCAGCCACCACCGACAAGCAATTAACGGATTGATTGATACTATATATGGAGGAAGGCAATACTGATAATCGCATCCTTTATTTTCTACTACATCCCGTCATCATCCGAAACGGGCCCCACACCGCTTTCTCCGCAAATGCGAGTGATGAAAACAGTATCTGAAACACCCGACTGGCTTATTTTCACCTTGAAACTCATCGGAATGGCGATCTCCATATTTTTTCTGCGCCTCTTAACGGAAACATTGATTTTGCTGTTTAAAATATACGATGTCCTGAAGGAAATAAAACAGACGCTACAAGCAAAACGCTAATCAGCGCCAAAGCCTTTCGGATTCCCCTCCATTGGATTGAAAGCGGCGTGGTACCGGCGCGCTCCAAAGCGCTCCGCGCGAATAGACACAGCGCCTTTCGAGCCGCAGGCTCCTTGGCCTGCGGTGCCCCCGCGCCGCTTTGGATCGCTGGGAAAGCGCTCCGCGCCCGGGGCGGGGCCCCCGCCCCTGAGTCCTATTCAAGCCTCAGGCCGATGTCTCCGTCGGAAAACGAGGCGTCGTTTTTCGCTATCTCCGCGACTTTGAAAGTCGTGAGGTATCGGTAATAGACCTCGAGCATCAGGCAACACAACGCTGTTGAGTAGACCGGCTGGTCGATTCCCTTCAGACTCGCCTCTCCGCCTTTTTTCCCGTATCCGAATTCAAACCCCGGAGACTCCCAGCGTCCGTCACGTTTCTGATTCCTCAAGAGCGCCTTGGTGAACATCTTGTCGAATTTGCGCCATTTCCCGCCTTTGCCGCGGTACGCCTGGAAAAACACCTGCGTCTGATAGTACCATTGATACAAACTCCAAGGTTTGACGGTTCCATCCTTCCGCGGTTTCCAGGTAAAATTCGCCGCGGACGGACGCTGCAAGTATCGCAGACCGGCTTCCACCTCCTTGGATTTTCCCTCGCCCATCAATTGAAGACAAAGTGTGCCGACCGCGGTCATCGACGGCGACGGACCACCTTTGGCACCGTAGCGAAAACCAGTTTTAGCAAAATGCGTTTTGCGCAGTCCGATGTTGACGGCCCTGTCGAAAGCCGCCTCGAAACCATCGCTGGAGTAGCCGGCGGCGAACGCCGCCTTCATCGCCTGGTAGTTCCAACCAGCGACCGACAAATCGCACCTCGGCCCGCCGAGTTTGGGATCGAAACGGTTGTCGTATCCATAATTGAAGCTGCCTCTGGAATTCTCCCCGGCGATAAGCTTGGACATCCCCTTGTCCATAGCGTCTTGAAGCATCGGAATCCTCGACAAAGCGTACGCCTCGGAGACGGCGTACAAAACGATCGCATGCCTGTAACCGCCGCGCACCCCCTTCCCTTTCACTCCGAGATACGCCAACAGTCTTTTCAACGCTTTGAGCACCGTCGAACCGTATCTTTCGGAACTGGGCTCCTCGCCATGTCCAAGAAAGGCCAGAAGAGCGAGTCCGGTGTAGGCCGGCATGTTTCCTTTGGCGGTATCCCCCCAAGAGCCATCGTCATTCTGATGCTCCGCCAACCAGTCGAGACCTTTCCGCAATGCCCTCTGCGTGGAATTCCACTGGGTCGCATGTGATTTTCCCGTACGCTCCCTCGCCGCTCCGCTCCTTCCGGAAAACGCGCTCGGAACCGGAACTCTTAATATCTTCGGAGAATTGCTCACGGCAATCGGAGGAACATCCGGAGACTCAGGCGACTCGAAATCCTCGAAATCCGCCGCCGCGTCATACGATTCCATAGGATCCACAACAGCAACCACCGAAGTGTCATCGAAATCCGGTTCATCCCTCGTGGCATCGTCCAAAGACGGCGGAGGTGGTGGTATCTCGATCGGACGCGATACATCCACCTCAATGACCCGGGAGACGATGTCGTCATATCTTTTGGGCTCCTCGCGCACAATAAGAGTGCTTAAAAACACGATCAGCAAAGCGTGTACCGACACCGAGACCGCGGGTCCGCGCGAATGCTCCAACACCGCGTCCCATCCCCGAAGGGAAGATTTTTCGCCAACCTCCGGACAATTGTTTTTCATAGCCTCCTCCTTTTTTTGTGACGGCTCACCACCAAGCTCCCAATACATCAATTTCACTAATTCAATTATATCAACTTATTCCATTATTTCAACCAATATAGCTAAATTAGTGTATATTTAACTAATTACGCTAATTAAAGCTGTTTTTTAATAGCTATATTGTTTTAATTTATCCGTATGACGGAAAAAAATCAACTCGTGGTTGAAATACCCAAAACATACTGGTATAATAAAAGCGTCTTCCGCTCCGTTCAATGAAAGCGAGCCAAGGACGTTGCCGGACTTGCATCGATAAACCTGGAGCTGATATGGCAAAATTAAACATTGTCTGCGAATCTTGCGGCGCCGAACGCGAGGTTGATGAGAAACTCGCCGGCAGCATGCTTCCCTGCGCCAACTGCGAAGCCACGATAAGAGTACCCATCCCAAATATCCACGCCGGAGTCACGCTCGGAGGCTTCGTTTTGGAGAAACAGCTCGGATTCGGCGCCATGGGCGAAGTCTGGCTGGCGCGCCAGACAGCGATGGACCGTCAAGTAGCCTTGAAGCTGCTCTCACGCGAATACACCCTGGATTCCAGCTTCATTGACAGATTTCTCAAAGAAGTTCGCATCTCCGCGAAAATGGACCATCCGAACATCATAACCGCCTTCGACGCCGGTTGCGACAACGACATCCACTATCTGGCCATAACATACGTCGACGGAGAGACGCTTGAGGACAAATTCGAGAGGGAGGGAGCCCTTCCGGAAAAAGAGGCTTTGAAACTCACCTTTGAGATAGCCGAGGCGTTGTGCTACGCTTGGAACGATTTCAAAATCATCCACAGGGACATCAAGCCCGCCAATATAATGATCGATCGCAAGGAAACCGCCAAGTTGATGGATATGGGGATATCAAAAACCGCGAACGAGGGAGCTGGCTTGACTATGACCGGAACCATAATAGGCACTCCATATTACATGAGTCCGGAACAGGGCACCGGAGACAAGGAACTGGATTTCCATTCCGACATATACTCCCTGGGCGCCACCCTATACCACATCGTCACCGGAGAGTTACCGTTCGATGCCACGACAGCTCTCGGAATCGTATCAAAACACATTACCGAACCGCTCCCCTCCCCGCTGGACAAGAACCCAAACATTTCCGAACAATGCTCGGCTTTGATAGAGACGATGATGGCCAAAACCCAAGGGGACCGACAGTCTTCCTGGGAGGAGGTGGTCTCCGATATCAAACTGGTTCTCGACGGAAAATTTCCGGTCTCGAAACCCAGACCGTCTCCAGGAGAGTCGCTGATAATGCCAGCCGCCGGATCGCGAACCACATCCGGCGCGGATATAGGAAATGAGATCGATTCCGATTCGATGCCGACCAACATTTTCAATGGTGGAGTGGAACCTCCTCCCATTCAGACGCGCGACGGCAAACAATCCAACAAAACAATCCTCGGCGCTGTCGCCGCTCTTTTGTTCCTCGTCGTCGCGGCCGCCGCAACCTTCCTCATGCTTTCCCGGAGAAACGAGTCCCAAACACCCGATGAAACAGAATTGCTGGCATCCAACACCCAACAAAACGAACAAACAAATAAATCGGCTGAAAACCCCGACCGCGATTCGCGGTTGCCGCCACAAGCGCGCACCAAGGTGGTTTCAAGTTCAGACGCCGCCAAAGCGAATTCAGACGAACGTCTCCGAAGACGCGAGGAGATGTTCAAGTTCGCGGAAGAATACGCTAATGAACACCCTGAATCATACGACATCGCCATAAAAAACTTCAAAGAACTCGCGAATGTCGCGGGCGGCACGAAATACAAACTCATGGCCAATGTGCAAATAGCTAGGCTCGAAAAATCCAAAAAAACGGCCATAGCGAAGACGCTGGATGATTTGGAGAAACAAGCGAATGAGTACGTTGAGCGGAAACAATTCGCCAAAGCGGCGGAACTATACAGAAACTTCGATGGCCCCTTGAGCGCGGAGACGAAAACCGTACGCATGCGCCTGGCGGTCGAATTCGATTCAAAAACCGCGGAACTCGCGGAGGAGAGAAAACGCGAGAGCGAGAAACTCGAATCCCAACGCAAAAACATAATTTACGAAATAGCCGTGAAAATGGCTTCCGGGAAATGGAACGCGGCGGCGTCATGTTTGAAAAAAATGAAAATATCCTCAAAAAAAGCGAAGAAACTACTGCCGATTCTGAACGAGTTGTCCAATATGAGAAAATCACTGACTGGCAATCTTAAGAAACAACGCGGAAAAACCCTTTTAGTGAACACGCGCGCAGGGACGAAAAGATTGAAAGTAGCGAAAGTCAAAGGAAAATACTTCTACCACAAGGAGAAAAAAAGAACTGTTGTTATCTTGCGAAAACACTCCATCTCCGAACTGCCTGCCAGCGAATGCTCGAGAATCGCCGGTTTGAGCGCTCCAGCCAGCCTCGCTTACTCCGTCTCGGAATCTATGAAAAGCGGCGATTTCTCCAATGCCTGGAGCTCTCTCACCAAATCAAAAACATCATTCTCCTCTTTTCTAAAAATAGGAGTGGCCGAGCTGATGGCCGAAAACGTCTTCGTCAATATGCTTCGCAAGTTACGTATCGCCAAAAAACTCGAGGAACCGCGGGATTTGGTTGAAAAAATAACCAAAAACCCACCCCCGCGTTTTGTGCTCCGCAGGCGCTCCATAGCCGCAAAACTATACAGGAGGAAGCTGGGAACGACCGTTTTCGCGAAAAAATACGGAATCGTACTAGACGCGTTGGAGGCTGGCTCATCCGATGCCGAACCGAATCAAACAGTCGCCGAACAACCCTCCAACCGGAACCGCGGATCAGCCGAGCGAACCATCGGTGGCTTGTTGGTCAACGCTATAAACAAAGCAGCGGGAGGAGAAGCGGAAACAATAGACATCTCGAAATTCGACATCAACTCCCTAAACTCTCCACGCGGCCTCCGCGAGGCTCTTCGCCAAGTTTCGCGGGAATATAATGGAAGTGGTCGTTTCTTTTCCCGACGAGGAAAAATCATGGGGGTCGATCTGCATGACAGCGCCGGGATAAACGACAAATCTCTCGCCTTGCTGGGCATGACTCAACTCAAAATGCTGAATCTCGCTAACACGGGCATCACTGATCTGACCCCATTGAAAAAACTCCCGCTAAACGAACTGATAGTCTCCAACACAAACATCAAAGATGTTTCACCGTTGAAAGGTCTCGACTCGTTGAGAAACCTCTCGATCGCCGGCACCAAAATAACCGATATATCCCCGATTAAACACCTCAAACTATTGATGCTGGACGTGTCGGACACGAAAATCAAAGATCTCCGCTTTGTTTCCAAAATGCCGTTGAAGGGATTGCGCTTGAACAACTGTAGACTTCGCAGCTACACTTTTCTGAGGAAACTCAGATATCTAAACGCCTTGGAGCCCAGCGAACTTTGGCGGAAAATTCCGGGAAAAGAGTATAACGCCAACCGCCCCCAGCATTTCATCTTCGACCGCGGCACTCAACCACCACCGCCTGACAGCACCCGCCGGACGCATGTAAGAGGGTTCGACGACTGACCGGAATGATTTCAGTTCGGATATCCGAAAAGTTACTTCATTTATCCATATCCGTAATCCAATGATTCATATTTTTATCTCTGTAAATAGTAATCAAATTTGATAGTTTACGATGCGTGGCGCGACCGCAACATCCACCGCAGGTCAAAGTGAGAAATCTAAGCGAATTATCTTTCGCATACCCGACGAACGAACCTGATCTTTCAGAAAAAATATAGTTTTAAAATCAGATTTGTCAAATTCTCGAATCACCTATTTTCTATTTTTCAAAGTCGACAGTGTAGGTGTGCCCCCAAATCCCTTAGAAATAATCCAAGGAGGAAAAATGCTTTTAATTAGCTTAAGTAAGTGCCATTCGGGTCTGGCCACCGCCGCTTTATCAAAATAATGGTGCATTAAACAGTGCAATCAAAATAGCAAATACACAACATATGAAAATAATCCATCCATATTTTTTTTCTCTTGATTTTAACTGTAAAACAACTCCTGCAATTGGGAACAATATTGCCAAGACTAAAGAACTATAGGTTAAAACATCCGTTCCTGGATATGCAATTATCATCGTCACAGATGCAATTA
>JAADHT010000047.1 GCA_013151705.1 Kiritimatiellota bacterium
TATGAGCGCGGTTCCCACTGTGAATCCACTATTACGCGATATAAGGAGAAATCGTCTTCAAGGGGCGAAAAGACATTATTACTCTAGCATATAACGGCGGCATTGTCAATGAGTGCCGCAAATCCCATAAATAATAGTGCTTTCAGTCGCGGCGAATCAATTATTTCTTGCTGATTTTCCGGCTGATTTCATTTATTGACATTACTCATTTGCTTGAAACTTAACAATACCCCTCATCACCTCCCATTTTCCAATACGATTACACGCAAATTTCTTTGAAAGCGACTGAAACATCATATTTTTTTCAAAGCAGTGCTTGAAAATTGGAGTACACCAATTTATTGTAGGATGGGTGTTGAAGTTATGCCATGCCGAGAACAATCTTGTAGCGGGAATGTTCGTTGGTTACTACCATCTCGAACATATATGTGTCAGTTCAAATTATTAAGGCGACACTTTAATATTTGACATAGTCCAACTCGTCTGTTACCTTGTGGCATGTCAAACATTTTTATGTCGAGTTAATATAATTGGAGCCGGGTTGGTGCGTGAACAGTCGAAGCCGGCAGGGGAGAAGGGGATAGTGAACAGTAATGGGACGCGTGAATAGTGAGGAGTCAGTGCCGAGAGAAGAGTGAATTGCGCAAAGCAAGCATAACTAGACCCTGTTCGAAAAGGTCTCGCAGCCATGTGGACACTTATTTCGAGTTTTAGTGTCACGCTATTATCCGAGGGAATGAATGTGAATCAAAAATGCTATCTTTTCAAGGAGGACCATATTCCTCTAAAGGCCCGGTTCCCGGTGATCGACGCCCATAATCATCTTTGGGGGAACTGGCGGTCGGTGGCGAACATTGTGGAAGTGATGGACGACGTCGGGGTTGAATCATACTGCGATTTGACAGCCAACGTATCTCTGGAGATGCGCGACGGCGGATATCAAATCACTCCAGGGGATATCGATCATTTCCTCACCAATTGCGCCGAGCCTTATCCGGGGCGGTTCTACTGTTTCACGACTGCGACTTTCGCGGAACCGTACGATAAACCGTTTATTCGCGATTATCGCGAATTCGTCGAGCGGACAATCGAATTGCTTCATCGGCACGTCGATATGGGTGCCAAGGGGTTGAAGGTGCTGAAGGAACTCGGTCTGAGATACAGGGATTCGGACGGGAATCTCATAAGATTGAACGACGAGCGACTTGCTCCGATATGGGAGGCCGCCGGCGATTTGGGAATTCCCGTTCTTATTCACCAAAGCGATCCATACGGATTTTTCGAATCGGTCGTAGAGGAGAACGAGCATTACGACTCCTTGCTGAAATATCACGATTGGAGTTTTTGCGACCCGAAGTATCCATCAAAATCGGAGTTGTTGAAGCATAGAGACGAGATTGTGCGGAATCATCCGAACACGATATTCATGCTACCGCATGTCGCGAACTTCGCGGAGAACTTGGAGTATGTCGGGAACTTGATAAACGACAACCCCAATGTGTATATTGACTTCTCCGCGCGTATCGATGAGTTGGGGCGACAGCCATATTCGTCGCGGAAATTTATGATTGATTATCAAGACAGGATATATTTCGGCGCTGATCTGCCGGTCTCGCGGGATGTCTACCGATGCTATTTCAGGTTTTTGGAGACATACGACGAGTATTTCATTCCGCCGGACTACGATGGAACGTTTGACAGATTCAGATGGCGCATTTATGGTTTGGGGCTGCCGGACGATGTTTTGAAGAAGATTTATCACGAGAATATTCAAAGGATTATTACAATGTAGCTCGGGCGTCCCGCCCGCCATAGCCTTGGCGGCGGCGGGACACGGTCGGCGAAACGGCCTTGCTGGCGGGGTCTTGATTCGGCGTTCAATGTTCAGTTTTTCTTGATTCGAACTTTGAACATCGAACATCGAATGGGGAGAGAGGAGCTGAAGGTTTACCAGCATCGGGTGGGGCGGAAATTCCAGAGCCCGGGGTAGAGCCCCTGGAACCGGAATTCCCAGTCCCAAAGAGCGCTGTAAGCGTGAAACAACGAGGGAAGCCGCATGGACAATCGCTTCTCGATAACGTTCAAATCCGGATTGAGTTTGGATGTGGAGTTTCCCGCGCGCCTTTTCCCGTCTTTGGGTGTTTGGTGGAACAATTCCGGTCATTCGAACGAGAAAGGCCTCAGTCGAAGCGAATTCGCCATTGAGCCGATTCCAGGCTCCGACGCGTTTCTTTCAAACGCGGCATCCGAGGGAAACGCTTTGCGGGTGCCGCCGCGGTCCTCATTGCGATGGAGCGTTGTCTGGCGGGTGAGGCTGGACTGACTCTTATTATTCAATTCGTTTCACTATCGCTGAAGCGAAATTCGAAACGAATTGAACCGTCGCGCGGTCGTTCAGGCTTTTGCAAATGGCTCACTGGTTTATCTTTTCATTCCAAGGTTGAGAAGCTCGAAAGACAAATTTTTCCATCAGTGTTCGAATGGCGTGGCCTATTCCCGCGAGCTTCGCAGCCAAGCCTCGGCGAACTGGTCGATGTCGCCGTCGAGCACGGCCGCCGTGTTTCCCGTCTCCACGCCGGTTCGCAGATCCTTCACCATTTGATATGGATGTAGAACGTAGGAGCGTATCTGGTTGCCCCACCCCATTTCACTCTTCTCTCCGCGGATGGCGTCGGCCTCTTTTCTACGCTCCTCCTCCTCTCGCTCGAAGAGTTTCGCTTTCAGCATTTTCATCGCCGTGGAGCGGTTTTTATGCTGCGAGCGCTCCGCCTGGCAGGAGACGATTATTCCGCTTGGAATATGGGTTATCCGTATGGCGCTGTCGGTCGTGTTCACATGCTGTCCTCCAGCGCCGCTGGATCGAAATGTGTCGACTCGCAGATCCTTCTCGTCGATTTCGATGTCTATGTCGTCGGAGAGTTCCGGAAAGACATCCACCGACGCGAACGAGGTGTGGCGCCGCGAGTTGCTGTCGAAGGGGGATATTCGGACAAGTCTGTGGACTCCCTTCTCAGCTTTGAGATAGCCGTACGCGAAATCTCCGGAGACGAGCATCGTGACGCTTTTCAATCCCGCTTCGTCGCCCGCTTGCGAATCGATGGTTGAGCATTGATAGCCGCGGCGTTCGAACCAGCGCCGATACATCCGGGAAAGCATTCCGGCCCAGTCGCAGGACTCCGTTCCGCCGGCTCCGGCGTGAATGGAGAAATACGCGTTGTTGGAGTCGAATCTCTCCGAAAGAAAACTCAACAGCTCCATCCTTTCGAGTTTGACGGATATTTTTTTCCATTCAGCGTCCGCTTCGGGCAGCATCTCCTCGTCGTCCGACTCCATGATCAACTCGGCCAATGCGGCGAAATCCTCCACCGCGGCGCGCATTTCGTTAAACGGAGCCACAATGTTCTTGCATTTGCTCAATTCCGCCATGATCTCTCGGGCTTTTTCTTTTTTGTCCCAGAAATCCGGAGCCGACATCTCCTTCTCGATGTTCTCCATCTCCAGCCGACGCTCGTCGACTTTGAGGAAGTTCCTCAATTGATCTATTCGCTCCGAGGCTTCTCTCGCTTGGGTTTTAAGTTCCTCTATCGTCATATCCATAATCCTTTGGTCGCTGTTTGCAAGCCGCTGAACGAAGACGGGAGGAAGATACACCATTGAACCTTATAATGCAAGACTCCACTGCTATCCATAGTTGCAAAACCGCGGATAATGTCATAGCTGCCAGAGCTTTACTCGCTGGGGCTAGAAATAGCGAAGCCACATGTAGACGACGGCGATTATCAGCGATTGTATGGTGAAGGGCACTCCGTATTTGAGGAATGTGGCGAAGGTTATCGGATACCCGTTTCTGGCTCCGATTTTTGACGCGACAACGTTGGCGGAAGCGCCGATCAGAGTGCCGTTCCCTCCAAGGCAGGCTCCCAAAGCCAACGCCCAGAAAAGTGGATGCGCGCCGGTGGCTTCGCCGCCGGAATGCGTGATGAGTTTCTGCACTAAAGGAGTCATTGCGATGACGAAGGGGATATTGTCGAGAATAGCCGAAAAGAACGCGCTGCCGCATAACACGATCACCGCGGTCAAAAACATATTGTCCCCGCAAACTCCGAGCATGAATTTAGCTAGAAGTTCAATCACGCCGTTTTGTTCCAACGCTCCAATCATTATAAAGAGTCCGATGAAAAACAATATGGCATCCCACTCCACCACCTTCAGCATATTTTCCGTGTGCGATTTGCAGACGAGCAACATCACGCACATTCCGGCCAGCGCCACAATCCCAGGCTCAATTTCTAAATTGTGGTGAATGAAAAAACCCGCGAAAATCGCGAGGAAGACTAATAGGGATCTTCTCATTTTTCGAGCGTCTCTTATCGCGAGTTTTGGATATGAATTCCTGACGCGCTCCTTGATGTGGTCTGGAACTTGAAGATGCTTTCTCATAAGAATCACGGAGGTTATCGTGAAAACGACCGCGATTATCGCGACACCCGGGCTGAGATTGACAAGAAAATCCATAAATGTCAAACGGGCGGTCGAGCCGATGATTATGTTTGGAGGGTCGCCGATTAAGGTGGCCGTGCCGCCGATATTGGACGCTATGGCCTCCAAAATCAGGAACGGCAGGGTTGGGATCTCAAGCAATTGGGTTATCAGTATAGTGACGGGAGCTAGGAGAATGATCGTGGTCACGTTGTCAAGCAGAGCCGAGAAGAGCATCGTCACCACGAGCATCGCCACTAGAATTTTGACGGCGTCGCCTTTCATCAGCTTGGCGACGAATATCGCCACCCACTCGAAGAAACCCGTTTCAGCGAGCACTCCCACGCAGGTCATCATGCCGATTAAAAGAAAGATGACGTTGAGATCTATCGACTCGACCGCCTGGTCGAAGGACACCAAACCGAACGCTATGACCGCCACCGCTCCGAGAAGG
The DNA here is from genome assembly GCA_013151705.1 of Kiritimatiellota bacterium. GTDB lineage: Bacteria > Verrucomicrobiota > Lentisphaeria > Victivallales > JAADHT01 > JAADHT01. Next base: position 4,934 of record JAADHT010000047.1, read on the forward strand.
GCGGCGATGGATTTCTCCATCTTCTCCGTGGCTATGAAAAAATAGGCTATCAGAAATATTGCTATCGAAGCTATCATTTGTTATCTCGCGATTATTATTTTGTCGATTATGCTGTATCTATCCAGTATCCCGCGGAGTTTCCCGTCGTCCGTCAACACGTACAACGTCTCTTTGCGTTTGACCGTCATCTCGAAGATGATCTCCATCAACGTGGCGTCTGATGAAACGATCAGATCCTCTCGGTTTTTCCGCGACAGCAATTCCGATACGGGTAGTGTCTTTTCCACGTTGAAATACTTTTCGAAAGGATCCATATGTTTGACGAAAGAGATGACATGAAGGCTGTTGAAGAAATCCGGGAGGCCGTAAGAGAACAAATCAAAGCAGGATATTTCGCCGTGAAACGTTTTGGAGTCGTCCATCACAGGGAGCGAATCTATGTGGTTCCTATGGAGCTCTCGAGCCGCCGCGTAGGCCGAGCAGTCGGGGTTTATGCTGGCGGTGACCGGGCGCGTTATGTCTTTGGCGGTGATTTCGTAATCGACTTCGATACCGCTGCTCTCTATTGTTTTCCATATGGAGTTTTCGTTCTCCCCCGCGAGAATGGCGGCCCGTCTTTCGGCATCCGAAAGCAGTTGTACAATGGCGGCGCGGGTCTTAAGAAGCTCGTTTGGTTTCGCATGGTCGACGAGCGTCATAACTATGAAATGCGCCGGTTTTCCGTCAAGGGATTCGAATTCCATGCCTTTCTTGGATATTCCCAGCAGAATGTGGATTTTCATCAACCCGGAAAGTCTGGCGTGAGGAAACGCCATTCCTTCTCCCAACCCGGTGCTTTGTTCCGATTCGCGATTCAAGAGCTCGTCGAGAATCATATCCTTTCCGACATCCTCCGCTGACAGATCGCAGCGCTCCAACATTCCGCTAATGACATTTCGTTTGGTTCCTCCCTTCAAATCCGCAATCAGATATTCGGGGCGCAGCAGTTGAGAAAGTTTCATTTTCGTTCCATTAGGGTTATTGTGAGAGATACGTGTGAAATAGGAGGATGGCCAATGTGCCGACGACGCAGGTGGCTACAGTGGCTATCGTGCCGGATTTGAACCACTTGGCGAAGGTTATCGGCGAATCCGTCTCCTCGCTTTTGCTGACGACCACGACGTTCGCCGTCGAGCCTATCGGGGTGCCGTTCCCGCCGAAGCCAACCCCCATCGCCAACGCCCACCACAGCAGATTGACATTCGCTCCGGATATTGATTGAATGTGCAGAAGAACGGGAATCATTGCCATTGTGAACGGGATGTTGTCTATTATCGCCGAAGCCAACGCGGCGGTCCATAAGAGAACTATGGCCATCCAGACCTGATTGTCGCTTGAGCCATTGTCCAGAATCAGTTGGGTGAGCAGCTTCACGATTCCCGTTTGCTCAAGCGCTCCCACCAGGATGAATAGAGCGCAGAAAAATGCCAGCACGCTCCATTCCACTTTCGCTAGAATAGCTTGGGGATCCTTCGTCATAGAGACGAGGCAGAGTGTTATAACGGCGCCTAAAAGAGCGACCATTGACGGTTCTATGTGAAGCCTGTCATGCACGAGAAACAACAGGACTATGAACGCCAGAATTGACAGTGTCTTTACTATGGTGGATTTGTCTTTTATCGATTTTGACGCGTCCCACCGCATCAGGTCGTCGATGTTCTCCGGTTTGCGCGCCAATTCCTTTCGGAAGACAAGCTTCAGTGATATCAGGGTGACGAACCAGGCTACCACCACTATCGGAGCGACATGCGTCAGAAAATCGTTGAACGAGAAATGGGCGGCGCTGCCGATCATCACGTTGGGTGGATCTCCCACGAGTGTCGCCACCCCCCCTGTGTCGGAGAGCAGCGCCTCGGCCATTAACATAGGCGTTGCGTTTATCCTCGTTATTCTGGCGATCAAAATTGTCACGGGAACAATCAGGACGACGGTGGTCACGTTGTCGAGTATGAATGAGATCAGCGTCGTCACCGTGCCGAGCGCCACGACTAAAAGCCAGGGGTTGCCTTTGGCCTTCTGGGCCGACACTATCGCCAGATACTCCAGAAACCCCGTTTCCTCCAATATCACAACTATCACCATCATTCCGAGAAGGAGGCCGAGCGTGTTGAAGTCCACCGATTCGAACGCCTGCTCCGGCGTGTAGAAATGGCCCGCCACCCCGCAAACTACCACGAGCATAGCTCCGGCCAAAGCGACTACCGTCCGATGCGCCTTCTCGCTTATTATCAAAGCGAACGTGCATATGAAGATTCCCAGGCTGATCCACATCGGCATCGTGAAATGCATGAAACTGTCCCCTCGAGGCGCTAGAGATTGAAAACCTTGTCCAAAACGGTAATTCTGTCAATTACGCCAACAAGTTTGTCGTCCTCGCAGACATGTACGATTGAGTGCTTTTCCACCGTCAGCAGGAAAAGCACCTCCAGTAGAGAGGCGTCCGTTGGCACTTTCGCCACGTTCTTGTCGTAAACCTCGCCCACGGTTAGATTGGAGTCGTCCGTGAAGTAGGCGCTGAATATCTTCGGGTCGTGTATGGATGGAACGCTTTTCAGGTCCTTGAAATAATCGGGCAGTTCCCTTTGGAACAAATGAATGCAGTCGACCTTCCCGAGCAGTTTGCCGTCATCGTTCACCAGAGTCGCCACTTCGGTGTTGTGTTCGCGCATTAATCGGGTAGCGTCTTGAAGCTTGGTGTTCAAAGGCAGTTTTATCTTAGCGTCGCGCATCAAATCGAGGGCGGTGATATTGGTGTCGACAACCATTTCCGCATCCTTCAGCATCTTGTGGATGGATTTCGGATCGTCAAGGCTGAGGATGGTGTCGAGATTTGAGTTTGTCGAGAGAAAGCTGGCGAACGAACCTTGGATTTTCACTCCCAGTTCGCCGTGTTCAGCGGGGAAGAGAAAAAGCACCGCCAGTTTGACAGGGTTTTTGTCGATGGCGTTGAAATCGACTCCAGCGGACACTATTCCCATTGCGATTAGGGGATGCCGCAATCCCTTGACCCTGGCGTGTGGAAAGGCGATACCGTTGCCCAACGCCGTCGACGACGCTCGCTCGCGCTCCAAAACTAGGCGCGGGAAATCCTTCCAAGCGTCGTTTTCGGGATATTGTCGTTTGAAAGACTCCGCCAAATGGTCGACCAGACGTTCTATCAGGCGTTCTCTGTTTTCAACTTTTGAGAAATGCAGAATGGCCTCGGTATTCAGTAATTCGTCAATTTTCATGTCAACTCCCTGTGAAGTTCGGTCAAAACCCCATTCGAAAGACGAAAAAACAGGCGAACAATAGCAGTGGGAAGCGAAATGTCAAATAAAGGACGGCAAGCACTCGAGATACAGAGTCAATTGTGGAGGCGTCGCACAGTCGTTTCCGACGAGCGCGGACGGTGTTTCGCTTTGTCATCCGGAGATCAGCAATCTCTCCAGAAGCCCTCTGACGCGTGTCGCTCGTTCCTCGGCTTCCTCTTTCGTCCGCCATTCTATGATCACCCTGATGATCGGCTCGGTCATCGCCATTCTGAAGTGTATCCATCCATCCGGCCAGTCGAACCTGTGTCCGTCGATTTCCGAAACCTCCGCATCCGGAAAATATTCCTCCAGATTCTTCAAAAGAGTGTAGGCGTTCGAGGATTGACAATTCACTTTGAGTTTTCGGAGATGGTATTGGGGAAGCGCTCCGACCAATTCCGCGGAAGTCGCGTTTTTCGCCGCCATCGACTCCAGAATCTTTCCCATAGCTAGAAAGGCGTCAAACGCCAAACCGGCGGACGCCATG
>JAADHT010000198.1 GCA_013151705.1 Kiritimatiellota bacterium
CGGCATTGAATTCTCGGCGAAAAAACGCGGCCTCACACTCGAAATAAGTGTCCACATGGCTGCGAGACCTTTTCGAACAGGGTCTAGTTACGATTTCGTTACAAAATATATGGATGTGAAAAATGAAAATAATGCGTGAAAACCGGAAAAAACTCATCGCCGATCCAGATAGATTGGAGGAGTATGTCGCCGACGCGCACGGCGCGCGAGCCGTCGCCCGTCTCTCCAATGTGTCATTTTGGCGCATAAAATCTTGAGTGAGTCTCGATAACGCACTGTGGAATGAATAATAAAACACTTGATTGGCGCTTGCAAGTTGTTAGTATGCTTAAAGTTATAGGTTTATCATCATTTTTTGGCACGACTTTTGCTATGTTTCGAGGGGTGTTTTCGATTTGGAAACAGCGGCGCTTGTTGGGAAGCTTGTAATTCTCCCGCCTCACGATAGGGGAGAGTGAGACTCAACGAACGCCAGCGTTTGCCAGGCATACCTGGAACGTTGGATTTATAGATGAATGATAATGCGACAAGAATGCTGAGGAGAATAAGAAATGGCTAAAATACTTGGAATCGATTTAGGAACGACGAATAGCTGTATGGCTATTATGGAACATGGCGAGGCGAAAGTTATCCCGAACGCCGAGGGTACCAGAACGACTCCTTCCATCGTGGCTTTCACGAAGAGCGGAGAGCGCCTGGTTGGGCAGACGGCGAAACGCCAAGCCGTAACCAACCCGAAAAACACGATTTTTTCGATCAAACGCTTTATGGGACGCAAATTCGCCGAGATAGGACATGAGAAGGATTTGGTGCCTTACGAGGTGGGCGAGGCCAAAAACGGCGACGCTCACGTGAAAGTGGGAGACAATGTCTATTCTCCGCCGGAAATATCGGCGATGATCCTGCAGAAACTCAAAGCCGACGCGGAAGCTTTTCTCGGCGAGGAGATCAAAGAGGCCGTCATAACCGTTCCCGCGTATTTCAACGACAGTCAGCGGCAGGCGACGAAAGACGCCGGGAAAATAGCCGGCTTGGATGTGAAACGCATTATCAACGAACCCACAGCGGCGTCTCTGGCGTACGGACTCGACAAGAAAAGCGACGAGACGGTCGCCGTTTACGATTTAGGAGGAGGAACTTTCGATATATCCGTTTTGGAGATCGGGGACGGTGTGTTTGAAGTAAAAGCCACCAATGGCGACACCCACTTGGGCGGCGACGATTTCGACCAAGTCATAATCGACTGGTTGGTCGCCGAATTCAAAAAAGACAACGGAGTGGATCTTTCAAAGGACTCTCAAGCCATCCAGCGACTTAAAGAAGCCGCTGAAAAAGCCAAATGCGAGCTTTCGACCAGCAACAGCTCCGAAATAAACCTGCCTTTCATCACGGCTGACGCGGACGGACCGAAACATCTTACCCAATCCCTCTCGAGGGCGAAACTCGAACAGCTTGTCGATCCCTTGCTCGACCGCACGAAAAATCCAGTGAAGGACTGTCTGAAGGACGCTGGAGTTTTGGCGTCGGCAGTCAACGAGGTGATAATGGTTGGTGGAATGACTCGCATGCCTAAAGCCCAGTCCACGGCTCAGGAATTGTTCGACAAGGAGCCTCACAAGGGTGTGAATCCCGATGAAGTGGTCGCTTGCGGCGCCGCCATGGTGTTCTCGGTGGCGAAGTCGACGATGTCGTTCTTTTGGATGTCACGCCGTTGTCGCTTGGGATTGAAACCCTGGGCGGTGTGGCGACGAAACTCATCGAGCGGAACACTACTATCCCAACGAAAAAAAGCGAGATTTTCAGCACGGCGGCGGACAACCAGCCTTCGGTGGATGTGCATGTCCTTCAAGGCGAGCGCGAAATGGCCCGCGACAATAAGAGCATCGGCAGATTCAGACTTGAGGGTATAGCGCCCGCGCCGCGTGGAAGACCGCAAATCGAAGTCGCTTTCGACATCGACGCCAATGGAATACTTCACGTTTCCGCGAAGGATTTGGGAACTGGAAAAGAACAGAAAATAACGATAACCGCCAATTCCGGATTGTCCGACCAGGATATTGAGAAAATGGTGAAAGACGCCGAGGCGCACGCCGAAGCCGATAAGCAAGAGAAGGAGTCCGTTGAAACCCGCAACCGCGCCGACAGTATGATTTTCCAGACGGAAAAGCAGCTTAAAGAATTTGATGAAAAGCTTCCGGACGAAATCAAAAAGCCCGTCGAGGAGGGAATCGCCGAATTGAAGAAGGCGAAAGAGGCGGACGATGTTCCCAAAATGCGGGAGATTATGTCTCGCATCGAGGAGCAACTGATGAAGTTCGGCGAAGAGATTTACAAGCAATCCGGAGCGCAGGAAGGCGCCCCGGGAGCGCAGGCCGGCCCGCAAGCGGGCGCGGCGCCTGGCCCCGACGTCTCCGAAGCGAACGAGGAGAAAGTAGTCGACGCCGAAGTGATCGATGATGACAAGTAAGGGTTCCGCGACGCGGAAATTCATAAGTCGCCTCGATTGAAAAATCCGAACTCGCCTTACAGGCTGGAACGGTTTTTTCAAAAGGGGCTGAACAGGCCATAATACTCACAAAAAAGGAGGAGAAAAAATGGCAAAGGTAAAAATCAAACCTCTCGGAGATCGCGTCTTGGTGGAGGCGATCGAAGAAAAAGAACAGGTCAAGGGTGGAATCGTCATTCCCGACAGCGCCAAAGAAAAACCACAGGAAGCGGTGGTGGTGGCTCTTGGGACCGGTAAAATCGACGACAACGGCAAAAAAGTGCCTTTCGACGTCAAAGTCGGAGACATTGTCCTCACAAGCAAATACGGCGGCACGGATGTCAAATATGAAGACAAAGAATACAAAATTCTTAGCTCCAGCGACATTCAAGCCATCGTGGGCTGAGAACGATTCACAAAGAGGAATCAATCGAAAAAATCGACGGTTTTCCAGTCGATGAAACAAGAAAACAAGGAGATTTGAACAATGGCAGGCAAACAACTTTTGTTTGACGACAAGGCGCGCCGCGAGCTTCTCGCCGGCATCGAACAACTCAGCAGAGCTGTCAAAGCAACACTGGGCCCGAAAGGACGCAACGTCGTACTCGACAAGAAATTTGGTTCACCAACCGTGACGAAAGACGGTGTTAGCGTGGCCAAGGAAATTGAATTGGAGGATCCCTTCCAAAACATGGGCGCCCAGATGGTTAAGGAAGTCGCTAGCAAGACTTCCGACATCGCTGGAGACGGAACAACGACCGCGACGGTTCTCGCCGAGGCGATCTACCGTCAAGGTTTGAAAAACGTCACGGCCGGCGCGAATCCGATGGAACTCAAGCGCGGAATCGACAAAGCCGTTGTGGCATTGGTCGGAAAACTCGCCAAATTGAGCAAAAAAGTCAGCGACCGCGAGCAAGTGGCCCAAGTGGCTACTATTTCCGCCAACGGCGACAACACCATCGGCGACATCATAGCCGACGCGATGGACAAAGTCGGAAAAGACGGGACTATCACGGTCGAGGAGGCTAAAACCATCGAAACGACTCTCGACGTCGTCGAGGGAATGCAGTTCGACAAAGGGTACCTCTCTCCGTATTTCGCCACCAACGCGGAAAGTATGGAAGCGGCGCTCGAGGATTGCTACATCCTTATCCATGAGAAGAAAATCAGCAATCTCAATGATATGCTTCCTCTTCTCCAAGAGATATCGAAAACAGGCAAACCCTTCTTGATCATCGCCGAGGACGTTGAAGGCGAAGCGCTGGCAACACTCGTTGTGAATAAGCTCCGCGGAACCTTGAACGTATGTGCCGTCAAAGCTCCCGGATTCGGCGACCGCCGCAAAGCCATGCTTGAGGACATCGCCGTTCTCACTGGCGGAACCTGCATCACCGAGGATCTCGGCATCAAACTCGAAAACGTGACTCTGGACCAGCTTGGTCAAGCGAAACGCGTGTCTATCGATAAAGAAAACACGACCATCGTCGAAGGCGCCGGCAAACAGTCCGCCATCATCGGCCGTGTCAATCAAATCCGCAGACAGATCGAAGACACCACTTCCGACTACGACAGCGAGAAACTCCAAGAGCGTCTCGCGAAACTCGCGGGCGGCGTGGCCGTCATCAACGTGGGAGCTGCCACCGAGGTGGAGATGAAAGAGAAGAAAGCACGCGTTGAGGACGCTCTCCATGCGACCCGCGCGGCTGTCGAAGAGGGAATCGTTCCCGGCGGCGGCGTAGCGCTTCTCCGCGCCGGATCGGCCATCAAAGACCTCAAGCTGGAAGGCGACGAGGATCTCGGATCGAAGATCGTTCTCCGCGCTATTGAAGAGCCTGTGCGTCAGCTCGCCACGAACGGCGGGTACGAGGGCAGCATCGTCGTTCAGGAAGTCGCCAAGCGCAAAGCCAACGAAGGCTTCAACGTCGCGACCGGAGTGTACGAGGATATGCTCAAAGCAGGTATTTTGGATCCGACGAAAGTTGCTCGCACGGCGCTTCAAAACGCGTCGTCCATCTCCGGACTGCTTCTCACTACGGAATGTCTCATTACGGAAATTCCTGAGAAAGAAGCTCCAATGCCAATGGGCGGCGGCGCTCCCGGAATGGGTGGAATGGGCGGAATGGGCGGAATGATGTAATTCCCCTTTTTGCCTGAAACCTCTTTCATCCGCCGGGTGAGGGAGGTGATTCCCAAAAAATAACGCCGAGGAAAAATTTTTCCTCGGCGTTTTTTTTTGCTTCGCGTATTAGCGGCTAATCTTGATTGATTTCCAGTGCGCTCGGCCGGTCAAATTCGTAAATCAAGAGTTTAACCACTAACAGACGCCAACGGAACACTAACAAGACCCTGTTCGAAAAGGTCTCGCAGCCATGTGGACACTTATCTCGAGTGTGAGGCCGCGTTTTTTCGCCGAGAATCCGGCGGAGGCGTATACGCGAGGCGGCGGGTGAAAGTTAGTGGTTGAAAAATGTTTTAAGGAACCAGCCGTTCCAGCGCCATGCCTCGGGAGCCTTTCAGAAACACCAGGCCTCCCGACGCGAGATTAGCGGCGACGGCGGATTTCGCGGATTCAGCGTCCGGAAACGTCGAGACGAGTTGCTTCAGCTTGGGGCTCGACTCCGCGGCGCGGGTCATCTCGGAGCCTATCGCGAAAATCGCGGCTCCCGGCAATTTGGACGCGGTCAATTCGAGAATCTCCGAATGGTGTTTTGGTGAATCAGGCCCCAACTCCAGCATGTCCCCCAAGGCGATCCGCGATTTCCGCGGGTCCGCGAACTCCGCGAGCCATTGAACTGCTTCGCGGACGCTGTCGGGATTGGCGTTGTACGCGTCGTTGATCCATGTCGCGCCGTCGATTTCCAGGATTTTCATGCGCATTCCGGAAATCACGCACGACTCCAGCGCGCCCGCGAGTTTCGCGAAATCGAAATCCTCCGCGACTTCCTCGAATGGAACGCGTTTACGCGATTCCCGCGGCGTTTCGACAATATCGGATTCCGCGAGAATCGCGGCCAGCGCCGCCGCCGCCGCGTTGAGGGCTTGGACGCGTCCGCGCGCCGATAGTTTTATTTCGCGTGTTAATCGCGTCGATTTGTGGCGCAGGCGTATTTTCGATCCGGTCAGGTCGCCCCCTAGGTAATCGACGGCGAGGTCCGCGGAGTCCGCGGTTCCGAACGTGTACAGGGCCGGCCCCGCCGCGGCGCGGAGAATATCGTTTGCCGGCGATTCCTCCGGGATGACGGCGATCGGCCGCGCTCTCGAATCGGCGGCGGCGCGCAGAATCGCGGACTTCTCGACACCCACTCCGCGCAGATCGCGGAAAAACTCCAAATGGGCGCTGGCAATGGATGTGATTACGGCGATGTCGGGTTCGGCGATTTCCGCCAAAACAGCTATCTCGCCGGGATGGTTGCCGCCCATCTCGATGACGGCTCGAATATGCCTGTCGCTCAAGCGAAGAAGGTTCATCGGCACGCCGATATGGTTGTTCGTGTTCGATTCGGTTGACAAAACCCTATCCGAACCGTGGAGACGCGAGAGAATTTCGGCCGTAAGCTCTTTCACGCTGGTCTTTCCGCAGCTACCCGTCACTCCGACCACTCGAAGCCCGGCGATGGCCCGGCGACGCCAGCGCCCTAGAGTTTGATAGGCGTTTAACGTGTCGGGAACAATGATGAGCGGAATAGTGGATGGAATGCTCGACTCGCGCGCCGTCGAGAAAAACTCCTCGGACACGCAGCAGGCGGCGGCTCCGGCGGAGACGGCGTCCGACAAAAATTCATGACCGTCGAATTTGTCGCCCTTCAAGGCGAGAAAAAGGGTGTTTGGCGAAATTCGGCGCGTGTCCGTCAGGATGGAAGCGACTTCGCTGTCAGACGCTCCGGCCGCGAGTCTCGCACCATCCAACTCCTTCAATATCTCACTCAACAAGATCATCGTCACACTCCATCTTAGCTTAATCGCGCCCGAAATCGCCCTACTAGAAACGGCAATTGAATTTTTTGTTGAATTGCTCTGTAATGTCCCACAAATCCTCGGTAAGGAAATTTTTTGTCTCGTCGATTATCATCGACGGGATGTTTCCGTAAAAAGCTTGAGCTATTCCGCCGATTATACAGGCCAGGGTGTCGCTGTCGCCACCAAGGGAAACCGCTTTTCTGACCGCGTCCTCATAGTCGTCAGACTCTAAAAACGCTATAATCGCCTCGGGAACCGTTCCCTGGCAGGAAACATCGAATGAATATCCCGGTCTGATTTCATCGAGGGTTCTTTCCAAATCGTAGTCGAAACGTTTGGATATCTCTTTTTTGATCGACGCTTTGTCTTGCTCGGTTCTCGCCAGAAAAACGGCCAAGGCCGTGGCTTGCGCTCCTTTGATTCCCTCGGGATGGTTGTGGGTGATTTCAGCACTCTCACGCGAGAACCGCAACACATCCTCTATCGAGTCGTAGGCGAATCCGACCGGACTGACACGCATCGCGGACCCGTTTCCCCAGCTGTTGTAGGGTGAATGGTCATGGCCGCTGGCCCATTTGTGGAAATTGCCACCGTATCCGGCATGCGGATATTTGTAGTAGAATTTCTCCAACTCGTTTCTATAGTCGAGACCAAAAAGAATGCTGGAAGCCAACGCCACCGTCAACACGGTGTCGTCGGTGAATCTCGACGAATCCTGAAAGAGGGGGAAATCGGTCGTTTTGATCGGATTGAACTCGTACACCGATCCAATAATATCTCCGGCGACAGCTCCAATCATATTTTCTCCTTGGACTACTTGTCCAGTCTCGTCCTCCCGGGACGCGGCAAACCCGAAATTTGGCAACAGGCGCGGCGGTGTCTTCATTTCGCAAGTAGGTCCGCCTCGCCGAGGTGGACCATGAAACCGTTGCACGCGCTGAACGCCTAAAAACAGCGAAAGCTCAGTGCCGCCCGAAAAACGATCCCGAAACCGCGAACAATGCGCAAACTTCAAATCCCGCGTTTTCAAAGCTGCGACGCCGGCGGGGATGGTCTCGGCGAGACCGCCATACTTTTTTATTGAAGATTCGCTTTTTTGCGTCCCAAAGCCTCGGCCACGGCGGGTGGCACGAAGGGCGACACGTCGCCGCCGAACATCGCTATCTCTTTTATCATTCTGGAGCTGAGAAAGGAGTAGGCGGGTTTCGGCATTAGAAATATCGTCTCGCATTTTTCGCTCAACGCGCGGTTCATCATCGCCATCTGAAATTCGTATTCGAAGTCTGAAATGGCGCGGAGACCGCGGATGACCGCCGACACGTCGAATTTACGGGCCGCGTCCACCAGAAGTCCGTCAAACGCGTCCACCACCACGTTGTCGAAACGTGAGCAGACCTCCTCCAACAGCGCCTTTCGCTCATCGAACGAAAATAGAGGATTCTTCTCGCTGTTTATGGCGATGGCCACGAATATCTTGTCGAACAACGAACTCGCCCTCTCTATCACGTCCAGATGACCATTGGTGACCGGATCGAAACTTCCTGGAAACAACGCTGTTCTCATAATCAAGCCTCCTTGCCCGCGCCAGCGTCGGCGAATAGTTTCGAGACGCGCTCGAGCATTATACCCTCGGCCTCCTCTATCGTGTCGGAGGGGATGAACCCTCCGGCGGCGAGTTCGTGCCCGCCGCCGTTCAACTCCCTCGCCACGATTCCGACGGATAGAGCGCCGTCTTTGGACCGCAGGGAGAATCTGAACCCATTGTCCTTGCGTCTGAATATGGCGACTATTTTGAAATTCTCGATCGAGCGGACCGCCTCGATCAATCCCTCCGTGTTCTTCTCATCGACTCCATAGGCGTCTAAAAGCATATCGGAGAGGTAGAACCAGGCGAAACGCCCGTCGCAACCGGTGCGGAGATGGTGCAACACGACCTCCGCCTCCATTTTCGCGAAATCCGCGGATTTCGAGAAGAACATCGCGTCTATTATCGCATGGTAGTCCGCGCCTAGGGACAAAAGCTCGGACGCGGCGCTGAAAACGCTTGGAATCGTGTTGTCGAATCTGAACCCTCCCGTGTCCATAATCAATCCGATCATCAAAAAAGTGGCCGTTTTCCGCGAGATTCGCGCGGAATCCATATCATTCAACACGTTGAACACTATTTCGGCTGTGGCGGCCGCTTCGGGAAGCACGAAATTAGACGAGCCGAAACGGTTGTTGTCGGGATGATGGTCGATATTCACCACGTTGTAGCGCGAGAAATCGGTTTGCGGTCCGAACCTTTCCGGATTGGAGAAATCGAGGCAGACCACAATGTCGTATCGTCCGAAATCCGGAAGATTTTCGTAAAGAGCGGGAATATCCGCGAATCTCGCGTAATTGGCTGGCAACTTCTCGTGGAAATATCCGTCCACGTTCTTTCCGATTTCCCTCAATGCGTTGAGCAATCCAAGCAGAGAGCCGATCGCGTCGCCGTCCGGGTTTTTATGCGTCAAAAGAAGAAAATTATCCGAATCTTCTAAAATCCGGGCTATTCCGCTCGTATCCAAAATCGACCTCCGTTGAAAAATCTTCACGTTGAGAGCGAAAATCGTTTCCGCCACTCGCCAAGAATCTAATTTAACACATAATACAGCAAATCCAAGCGATTTCCCGCCTACGCTTTGTCGCAAAATGTCGCGGAGGAAGTCATCTAACCTTGATTATCGCGTGAAAACTTATTTCATACGTCCTTTGTAGTTCTCTCGGAACATTTCGAATGTTCGCTTTCGGTCCATTGTTTCGCCCAGGCGTTCCGCGATTTCCGCGAACGAGTTCGAGACGCGCTCGATTTCCGTCATACGAAGCCTTTCGGAAACCGGGGACGCGCCGATCCGGCAGCTTAACAGATCCCAGAGTCCCAGGGAACAGCCCAAAGCGGTGCTCGAAGAATCAGCGACCGCGTAGATGTTGCTGCACTTGGCGTCGCCGTGGTACACGCCGGAGTCGTGGGCTTTCGCGAAAAGCGCGCAGACGGCGTCGTTGTATCCGCGGCGCGCGTCGTCGTCGCCGAGTATTTTCTCGAACAGTTCAAGTGTTGGAATAACATCGGACGCCGATTCGCGAATCAGGTAGGCGACACCTGGGAACAATCCATTTTTGAACGCTATGGCGGCTATCGGTTTCGGAGTGGGAATTCCGGCGGTCTCCAACGCGGCCGCGGCGCGCCAGACCCTGAATGGGCGCGGTTCGCGGAAAAGGTAGCGGAACGCGTACCATGCGCCCTTGACGTTGAATCGTTTTACGAACACCTCGTCCGTTCCAAACGGCGAGCCGGCCGCGAGTTTCGCGACTCCGGCTTTAGTCGTGCGGGAATCCTTCAGGATGTCGGCGGAGTCGAACAGCTTCTCCGGCTCCTCCAAAAGGACTCTCAATTCAGGCGAGTCCAAATCACTCCTGACCAGGCATTTTCCCCGTTTCAACTCAATTTGTTCCGCATTATGGTAGCGCAAGAGCCGATTCTCCCGTGAACAAGTTTCCGTCGTCCTCATTTTCCACCGCGTTCGTCCAATATTCCCGCGGGATTCGCGGGACGGCGCTTACCATAAAGCTACGGCTGACAAAATCAAATCCAATTCGGCTTTTGAAATTTGATTATTGGAAGCGTTATCGTCAAATCATAGGCGCGCCCCCCATTCACGTAGGTGCGACCCCCATTCACGGTAATCGCTCAGTGAATAGCTGAAGGCAAGTGAAAAGTAAACAGTCAATAGAAAAACAACCGCCCGCCTTCGTCCACTACGGCGTAACAAGCGAATGAACGCGAATGAATGCGAATAAGGCAAAAGATCGCTATAGATTGAGGCTGTTGAGG
>JAADHT010000002.1 GCA_013151705.1 Kiritimatiellota bacterium
TGATCAAAGAGACACCTTGGCCTATGCCATGTTTCGTTATCTGTTCGCCCAACCAGACCAGCAACATAGTTCCAGCCGTGAGAATGATGACCGTCATTATCACGAAAAATGTGCCGTTAATGAGAACCAGCGGTTCGGAAGGGGCCTTTAATCCGATTTTCGAGGGATCACGCATAGCCAAAGCCGCCATAGATCCCTGAACGATGCAAATCAGCACCGTCAGATAGCGCATATACTGGTTTATCTTCTGTCGACCGACATCGCCCTGACGTTGAAGTTTTTCAAGCGCAGGAACGACGGGAGTGACCAAGGTCATTATGATCGAAGCGGAGATATAGGGCATAATCCCCAAGGTCGCGATGGCGAACTTTCTCAAGGCGCCGCCGCTGAAAAGATCGAAAAGACCGAAAACACCACCAGCTCCGCCTGATGATTTATTCAATTCGGCGAAATAATGTGAGAGCGCTTGAGGATCGATGCCAGGACATGGAATGGTGGCGGCTATTCGGCAGAGAACCACGACACCGGCCGCGAAAAATATGCGGTTGCGGATCTCTTTGACTTTCAAACTGTTGAAAAACGCGGCGAACATCTAATCTCCCCTTGGGGCTGGTGAAGCGATCGCTTCAAGTGAACTCGCTGAATAATGAATTACCGAGGAGCGTGGCGTAGTGTTCAAAGCACTTCGCAGGTTCCCCCCGAAGCCTCTATTTTCTCACGGGCCGAGGCCGAAAATTTATTCGCCTTGACGGTCAACGCTTTCGCGATATCTCCGGAGCCGAGTACTTTCAAGGGCAACTTCGTTTTGCCCAACACTCCTTTTCCGCGCAAAATCTCCGCGTCGACAACCGCTCCCGCGTCGAAAAGCTTCTCGAGGATCGACACATTCACCAAATCGTACTCTTTATGGTTGCGACTAGTGAATCCGCGTTTTGGAAGACGTCTGAACAACGGAATCTGTCCACCTTCGAAAAAAGGCCTTATGACGGAACCCGTACGGGATTTTTGACCTTTCTCCCCTCTTCCGCAGGTTCTTCCGTAACCGGAGGCATCCCCGCGTCCTATGCGTCTTCGGGAGCGAACGGCTCCTTTAGTGTTGTGTAAATCATGTAATTTCATATTCATTCGACTCCAAAAATATTTATAAGATTCTATAAGGAAGTGAGTCCGCGTTTCTCCATCACCTCTTTTCTGGTTCTGAGAGACGTGATGGCGTTCATTGTCGCCTTCACGACGTTCACGGGATTGTTGGATCCCAGAGATTTCGCCAAAACGTCGCTGACTCCAGCCAAATCCAAAACGGCTCGCATCGCTCCGCCGGCGATAAGTCCCGTGCCTTTGGAAGCCGGTCTGATGATGACCTTCCCGCTTCTGAACTTCGAAACGATCGGATGAGTGATGGTCGAACCGTTCATCGGCACGTCCACCATCTCTTTTTTAGCGTTCTCGGTTCCCTTGCGGATGGCGTCGGCGACTTCGTTCGCTTTTCCGATTCCAACGCCTACCCGACCCTTTTTGTTTCCTACGGCGACAAGGGCTCTGAAACTGAAGTTTCTACCGCCCTTGACGACTTTCGAGCAACGATTTATGCTGATGACGCGTTCGTCAAACTCGCTTACCTGCTCTCTATCATTTCTTTCTTTTCTAGCCATATCCGTTCCTGATGGTTGTTTATAGTGCGAATCACAGTGTTTATATTTTGATGCCGGCTTTTCTCACGGCGTCGGCCAAAGCCTTGACTTTCCCGTGATATCTGAATCCTCCGCGGTCGAAGACCGAAGTGGTTATATCAGCGGACTTCGCTTTTTCAGCCGCTATTTCTCCGAGTTTCACGGCTCCCGCCGTGTTCACCTTCTCGCCAGTCTCGCGGAATTTAGGATCCAGAGTCGACGCGGCGCATAAAGTCCTGCCGTTTTCATCATCGATGAACTGAACGTAAATATGCTTCGAGGTCACGCATACGGCAAGGCGGGGTTTCGCCGCGGTTCCCGATATGGTTTGCCTGATCCGGCGATGTCGTCTCAACCTCTGCTCTTTTTTCGTCTTATATCTAGCCATTTTTCTGTGATTCCCATTTATGGCGACACATGTGGATGGAGAAATGATCGCATGTCCATCTTCCGTTGTGGACAACCGCCACGGATACGATATGACTTACGCGAGCGAGCAATCGCTCTCAACCCACAGTCTTGCCTTCCTTTATAACCACGCGTTCGCCAACATAGCGGATACCCTTGCCTTTGTAGGGCTCGGGCTTCTTGAAACGCCTTATCGTGGCGGCTACTTCGCCAACCATCTGCTTGTCGGCGCCTTCAACAGCGAGTTTCGTGTTGTTTTCAACCGAAACAGCGACACCCTCCGGAATGTCGTATTCGACAGGATGCGAGAACCCGAGCGTAAGGGTTAACTTCGATCCCTGCATCTGCGCCTTGTATCCGACTCCGATTATCTCAAGATCCTTTTTGAATCCTTTATCCACACCCTCGACCATTCCAGCGACCAAGCTTCTCGCCAGCCCATGCATCGAGCGGGCCGTTTTCGTCTCGTTCTCACGTTCGAATTTGAGAGTGTCTCCTTCGATGGCCATCGAGACAAGCGGCGGGAGCTTTTTAGAGAGCTTGGCCTTGGAACCTTCCACCTTGACCATATCGCCCTCCAAAGAGACCTTGACGCCGGATGGAACCGGTATGGGCTGATATCCTATTCGTGACATTATTTCACCTCGATTTCAAGAGCGGACATGTCGTATGCTTTTCGCAAGTCCGTCATTTTTCATTATGTTTCGACAATTCAAGCCGGCAACTCACAACCACGTGAGAGCCCCGTGCGTTTCGGAGACGCGGCTACCAAACTTTGCACAGTATTTCTCCGCCGACATTTTCCGACTCGGCGACCCTTCCGCTTCTGATGCCGTTCGGCGTGGAAAGTATCGTTATGCCAAGTCCATTCCTGACTTTAGGTATCTCCGAGCCGCCGCAATAGATTCTGCAAGACGGCTTGCTCACTCTATCCACTCCCTCGATGACATGAATCTTGTTTCTGTACTTGAGTTCGAGGACGAGCTCTTTCGCCACGCCTTCTCCCTTCACCTTGTAATCGACGATATACCCCTCGCTCTTGAGAACATCGGCTATCGCCGTTTTCATTCTCGAGCAGGGCATGGACACCTCCGTCCGCATCGCCATGCCGGCGTTTCTTATTCTCGTCAGCATATCTGCTATCGGATCCTGCATACTCATAAGACAAACCTCTCGTAGTTTCCTAATGTTTTCAAATCAGCGTGGTCTACCAACTGGCTTTATAGACGCCGGGTATCTGTCCGCTGACGGCCAGCTCCCTGAAGCATATCCTGCACAGCTTGTACTTTCTCAGAACCGCTCTGGGCCTACCGCATCTCTCGCATCTCGTATATGCTCTGACAGCGAACTTCGGTTTTCTCTTTGATTTGTTTACCAGACTTTTTTTAGCCATTTGATGATTCCCTCAATCTAATTCTGCTTCTCGGCGAAAGGCATATCCATCATTTTAAGCAACTCGAAAGCCGCCTCGTCGGTTTTGGCCGTCGTAACGAAGGATATGTTGATTCCCAATTGGTATTTGACTTTGTCCAAATCTATCTCTGTGAAGACTGAAACGTCGTCAAGTCCCATATTGTAGTTCCCGGATCCGTCGAACCCTTTGGGGGATATCCCGCGAAAGTCGCGGACGCGGGGTAGCGCGTTGTGTACGAGCCTGTCCATGAATTCATACATCCTGGATTTGCGGAGAGTCAGCATTATTCCGACGGGCGATCCCGCGCGCAACTTGAAGTTGGCCACGTTCTTTCGGGAGTTGACTATCACAGGCTGTTGGCCGGCGAATTTAATAATCTGCTCCTTGGCATCCGCGAAAGCGTCCCTCTCCTTGGATGTGGAGATTCCGGTGCTTATCACGATCTTCACCAATTTTGGAACTTGATGTTTGTTGGTGCAACCCAATCTCTCGCTTAAAGCGGGAACGACGTTCTCGTTATAGTTTTTCAGCATATCAGACATAATTAAGTCCAGTTGTGTTGTCTAGGTGTTGTAAAATATTTTAGCGGTGCGTCCACCACCCGGCATCTCAAGCCGCCGTCTCTTTCCCACCCTTATTTCTTATCACTCTTCTTTGTCTCCTTTTTCGGAGACTCCGTCTTTTTCTCTATTTTCCTAACATTGGAGATATGAGTGCTTACAGCCCTGTCGACCATGCCGCCGGGTTTGTTCTGGGACGGTTTCACCGCGCGTTTTTTCCCAGACTCGATTCCACTCAACACCACCCTCATCTTGGCTGGAAGAACAGTGACTACCGTTCCTTCCTTCCCTTTGTAATCACCGGTGAGCACGCGGACCGTATCGCCTTTTTTGACATGAAATTTAGGTTTTGTCATTAGAGCACCTCCGGAGCGAGCGATATGATCTTCATGAAATTCTTGTTTCTCAACTCCCTCGCCACAGGACCGAATATGCGGGTTCCGCGCGGATTATTTTGAGCGTCTATGATTACCGCCGCGTTTTTATCGAACCTGAGATACGAACCGTCCTCTCTGCGAACCGCTTTGGTCGTCCTCACGACAACCGCCTTGACAACCTCGCCCTTTTTAACAGCCCCGCCAGGCACCGCCTCTTTCACGGCCGCCGTTATGACGTCGCCGACGGACGCGTATTTCCTGCGTTGCCCGAGAACCGTTATGGCCATTATGCTTTTGGCGCCTGAATTGTCGGCGACCGTCAGTCTTGTCTGCATCTGAATCATTTTATATCGAACTCCTTAGAACTGCCGATGTCGGGCGCTACTCAACTCTGCTTATAATCCCCGTTAGACGCCAACGCTTCGTTTTGCTGAGCGGACGCGTCTCCGTAATTTTCACCTTGTCCCCTATTTTAGCCTCGTTCGCCTGGTCGTGGGCGGTGTAGCGATCATTCGTTTTCACCACCTTTTTGTAAAGAGGATGGGCAACCCTTCTCTCGACTTCCACTATGATGGTCTTATCCTGCTTGTCGCGGACCACTGTGCCCGTGCGCTCTTTCCGATGTCCGCGAACCGTTTGCTCTTTTGTTTCGTTAGCCATATTCGTTATTCCAAAACTTGCGTTAGATTTCAAATATCTATTCGACTGCCGCGACTTGCGACCTGACGACCTGCTCCGTGTTTATCCTGGCGATGTCTTTTCTTATGGCGCTTATTCTAGCGCCGTTGCTCAATTCGCCGGTTCTCGACTGGCATCTCAACGTGAAACGCTCCTCCTGCAACGCCGTCAACTTGGCGCTCAACTCGGCGTCCGTCATCTCTTTAACTTCGGTGTTTTTCATTTTGTCAAACAATCCTAAAATTTCACTACGATCCACGTACTAGAAACTTGCAACGGATCGCCAGTTTCGCGGCGGCCAAAGCCATCGCCTCTCTAGCGACGCTCTCCGCGCATCCACTAGCTTCGAAAAGCACTCTGCCCGGCTTGACCCTCGCCACCCAGCCTTCGGTGTTCCCTTTGCCTTTTCCCATTCTGGTCTCAAGAGGTTTCTTGGTTATCGGCTTGTCGGGAAAAAGCCTTATCCACACTTTTCCGCGGCGCTTCATATGGCGGGTTATGGCCACGCGGGCGGCTTCTATCTGATTATTGGGCACGTATCCTCTGTCCAAGGCCTGAAGTCCATAATCCCCGAAATCGAGTTTATTGTTCTTCATCGCCAATCCGGCGATACTACCGCGTTGGACTTTTCTGTGCTTTACCCTTTTTGGCATTAGTGGCATTGTTCATCTCCTCGAACGATTCTTTATGACATATCCAAACTTTAACTCCAATCTTTCCAGCGGGTGTCTGGGCTTCAGCGAAACCATAGTCGATGTTGGCTCTGATCGTATGCAATGGAATCTTTCCATCCTTGTACTGTTCGATTCTGGCGAGCTCGGAACCGCCCAAACGTCCGGCGCAACGTATTTTTATCCCCTCGACCCCCTGATCCTCCATCGCCGTCTGTATGGCCTTTTTCATCGCGCGTCTGAAACCGATCCTGCGCTCAAGCTGCATCGCGATGCTTTCCGAGACCAACTGCGCGTTGGTCTCCGCGTTTTTGACTTCCTTGACGTCCACCAGCACGTCTCTGCACGTGGCTATTTTCGAAATTATCTGTTTGATGTTGTCCAATTCAGCGCCTTTGCGTCCTACAAGCATGCCGGGCCGGGCGGTGTAAATGGTGGTCCGAAGCGAATTTGTGGAACGTTCAATCAGTATCTTGGCTATAGCCGCGCTGAGAAACTGTTTTTTCAACGTCTCGCGTATTTTCAAATCCTCATGAAGCCAATCACCGAAACCGTCTTTCTTGGCGAACCACCGCGAATCCCAATTCCTGTTGACCGAAACTCGAAAACCTATCGGATTTACTTTTTGTCCCACAATGTGCTCCTTTGGATGAGCGCGCGCGTTCCGCTCCGCGCTCCCGTTCAATATTCGATATTATAGTTGAATAGCGTTGAATCCGTCTTTTACTGCCTTATTCGTTTGTGAGGACGACCGTGAAATGACTCGTTCGCTTCAAAATCCTGCCAGCCATCCCTCTGGCTTTCGTGCGGAAACGCTTGATGACGGGGCCGGGCCCCACTAACGCTTCCTTCACCACCAAATCGGCCCGATTCAAATTCCTGTTGTTTTCCGCGTTGGCCACTGCCGACTTGAGGGTCTTCCCAAGCAGACGCGCGGCTTTTCTCGGAACAAGCTCGACTATCGAAAGCGCCTCTTCGACGCTCTTTCCCTGAAGAAGCCTGGCGACCTGCCTGGCCTTCTCAGGCGAAATCCTAACATATTTTGTAACCGCCTTGACTTCCATTATTCACTTACTCCAAAAATGTGCGGCGCTGTATCGCGCGTCATAAACTTCAAATTCCATTTTTCATCCGCCGGGCTTGAATTCCATCCCGGGCGCCAAAACACCGATGTCGCCTTCAACCACTATCGCTCCGCTCACGTATGGCCGGACATCGACGACCCTCAACAGAATCTTGTTTTTCGATCCCGAACTCCTCAAATTCAACCCGTTCCGAACTCCGCTCGTTGAACCAGCGTTCAAAACGACAAGTTGCAGTTCGTCATTCAACGCCAACACCCTGCATGATCTGAAAAACCCGGTTTTAATCTCCGGGCCCGCTAGAGAATAAAACAGTTCCGCCGCCGTTTTCAGTTTCTCCAAACTGAAGCGCAGACGGGCTTTGTCCAAATCCGTCAACACCTTTTTGTTCAAGGCGTTGTCGACGAAATCACAGAATTCCGTCGACGTCGAAACCAAATTCTTGCCCGATTTCTCCAGTTTCGAAAGAGATTCGAGCAGTTTGACGCTCTCGTCGCTCATCACCCGCTTCTTTCCTTCGGCGAGCGCCGCGGCTACACTGCATTGAATCCGCAAAAGCGTTTTTTCGCGCTTATCCGCATTGTTCATCGTGCCGGCGAGTGTTTTCCGAAGAACGCCAAGTTCGACTTTCAACATCTTCAATCGCCCCTCGAGTTCCGCTATGCGTTCCTCGCAGGCTTCGATCGAGACCGTTTTGGCCTTTTTCCCCCTTTTAGAGGAGACGACCGATTTTTTCACGGAAGCACCTTCCCCCGCGATCGCCACAGGCAAAGAGCCCATAAGAATAGCCAGTGTTATGCGAACTGTCCAGTCGTTTTTCATAAAAAATCGCTTTTTTTCGCATAATTGCGTCAAAACATAGCTGGAATGTGCTCAAAACTACTGATTGCACCGGTATGGAAACCCGCTCCACCGCGATAAACCACCTTTCCGGACCGTTCAAAACGGGGAAAACCTTGATTTCTCCTTTAGCTGTCGCTGGAACTGCCTTTAACCACAGAGACTCAAAGGCGCAAAGAGAAAAATAGTTGAAAGGCCTCTGAATCTTCGCTCCTTTGTGGTTTTTCCCTACCATTATATTGTAATGTCCGCGTCTGCGTTATTTTCCATACACGTCATCGGGATTGAAAACGCGCTCGCCGACGGTTTCCGTCGATCCATCCTTTTTCAACCTGGTGAAAAAACAGGAACGATATCCCAAGTGACAGGCGGCTCCGCCGATCTGCTCGATTTTGAAAACTACCGCGTCGTTGTCGCAATCCACGAGAATCTCTTTGACCACCTGGGTATTGCCTGAGGATTCTCCCTTCTTCCAAAGTTTCTTGCGGGAGCGCGACCAATAGGTGGCGCGGCCGGATTTGAGCGTCTCGTTCCAAGACTCCTCGTTTATGTACGCCAGCATAAGAACGTCGCCCGTCTCGTAGTCCTGGGCCACCGCCGGAATCAAACCGCCTTCCTTCGCGAAATCAAGCTCTATCATCTTCTAGATCCTTATAATATATAAAGAGCCGGTTGCAAAAGTATGAGCGCGCCGTCGTTCAGACTTTTGCAATTGGCTCTAACAGACTCCGACGGCGAACAAGATAACCATCCGTCGAAACGCGGCCCACAACACATCCACCCGTGGCCTACACTCTTTCCTGGCGCGGAGCGAGATGGAAAAATTACAATTCCAAGCCATTCCCCGGCGAATTCCGCGGCGCTGTTC
>JAADHT010000112.1 GCA_013151705.1 Kiritimatiellota bacterium
TTTCCGTTCTTTTGGGGCCGTACGCCGGATTGCTGGTGATATCCTCTATTTTGGTTGTGCAAGCCTTGTTTTTCGCGGACGGTGGTTTGCTAGCGCTTGGTTGCAACATTTTCAATATGGGTGTGATCCCATGTCTGCTAGCGTATCCGCTCATTTACAAACCATTGACGGCCGGGCGGCGTGCCAACGGGAAAATATGGTTCGCGAGTGTCGCGTCCTCCGTAGCCGCGCTGACTCTCGGAGCTTCCTGCGTTGTGTTGGAGACATGTTTTTCGGGAATTTCCGCATTGCCTTTCTCGCGCTTTCTGTTGCTGATGCTTCCTGCTGATGCTTCCCATTCATATCGCGATAGGAACAATTGAGGGAATCGCGACCGCGGCGGTTTTGATACTGCTGAAAGAGAGCGAACCGGGTTTGTTTGGGCGTTTCGAGGGAGGTGAAACGGCTCCGGCCTTTGGAACGCGTTTCAAGAGGACCATCATTGGAATCGCGTTGACCGCCTTGTTCATGGGGAGTGTGTTGGCTTGGTTCGCCTCGGAGAAGCCAGACGGGCTTGAATGGTCGATCTCAAAAATCATGGGTGGAGAGGAGCTCGCCGACACCGCGGGGGGCGTTAAGTCAATTGCCGGTCGTGTTCAGAAGGCTAGTTCTTTGTTTCCGGATTACAGGGTAGGCGTTGCCGGGGATTCGGATGCGGCGCCTCCGGTGGAATGGGGCGGCGCGGACGCTTCGGCGTCGGTAGCCGGAATGGCTGGAGTCTTGATCACGCTGTCGCTCTCTTTTTCCTTAGGTTTGTTTTTCAGAAAACGGAAGAATCCGAATGTTCCAGGAAGATCCTGACCGTGAAAGTTTGGGAGCGTAGCGAATGAAAAGCGCGGCGAAGGGGATGTTGGACTTGAGTGAAATGGAGGGGTTCGCCGAAGGCGATTCTCTCATTCATCGTTTGGACGCCCGCGGAAAAATAATTCTTGTCGTTTTGTTTTCGGTGGCGGTGGCGTCGTTCGACCGCTACCAGATATCCGCATTGCTTCCTTTTTTCTCGTTTCCGTTGTTTATTTTGGTGGCTGCCGGAATTCCGGCCTCGTTTATAGCCCGGAAGCTTCTCGTCGTTTCCGTGTTCGCGTTCGCCATCGGGATAGCTAATCCATTTATCGACCATATGGTTGTGATGAACGTCGCCGGGATATCAGTTTCGGGAGGATGGGTGTCGTTCGCTTCGATTATGACGCGTTTCGCTCTCACCGCGAGTTCCGCGCTTCTGTTATTGGCGACCACCGGTTTGCGCGACATAACCAAAGGCCTCGAGGATTTGGGTATGCCGCAAGTCCTGGCGAACCAGCTTTTTTTTCTCTGCGGCTCGCTTTTTTTGCTTTCCGACGAGGTCGCGCGTATGTCGAGGGGAAGGGAGGCTAGGAGCATAGGAGGTAAAGGTGCGGACTTCTCGACATCCGCTCATTTGTTGACGACACTGCTTTCACGATCTATTGAAAGGAGTGGAAGAGTGCATACGGCTATGCTTTCCAGGGGATTCGACGGGACGTTGCCGGTATCGCGGGGGACGCGGTGGAGAATGGCGGACACCGCGCATCTCGCTCTTTGGGTATCCGCTTTCGCATGGTTCAGATTTGCCGGCTTTTGATTGTGGAACGGAGAGGGAGAGAAAGTTCTAAAGTTCTGGATTTCCAAAGTGCTTGAGTTCTTGTTGCTTTAATAGGTGAATTGGGGAGGGGGAGAATGGGGGAAGCGGAGAATTTTCAATGAAGACACCGAGTCATTGAGTCACCGCGTCAAGAACATCGAACAGCGAACGCTCAACCAGCCATAGGCAGGCAAGCATCGAATTTATTTACCGCGGCGAACTTCGAATGAGAGAGCGCGCGCGGACTGCGGGTGTTTTTGCGCTGGGCCACGTGATTTTATGCGTGGCAAGCTGGCGCAAAGTTCTATCATTTCGTCTCTGGGATCGTTGAGAGGGGCGGGCGGGGACGCTCCACCCTGCTTTTTCACTCTCCGCGTCTTTGAGCCTTGGTGGTTTGTACTTTATCTTGTCGGCGGAGTGTCGCCCTGAAAGGAGCGACTTACCAGCTCCGCCGGAAATGTGTTCCAGACGTTGGATCGAGTGACTTTGGAGAAATTGGCTTCTTCGCGGTGAATCGTAACGCTGAAAGGTTTAAGGTAAGGACTTGACGATGAGTCATCATATTGTGGAAGTCGACAACGTGTTTTTCAAATATCCGGACGGCACGTCCGCGTTGCGCGGGGTCGATCTTGAAATAACACACGGGGAATCCGTGGCGTTGATTGGTGAGAACGGCGCTGGGAAATCCACGTTGCTGATGCAATTCAACGGCTCGTTGCTGCCGACTTCCGGCGAGGTTAGAATCGGGCATGCCCTAGTCCGCGGGAAAACCCTTCCCGAGATAAGACGCACGGTTGGAATGGTGTTTCAGAACTCGGACGACCAGCTTTTCATGCCGACCGTCGAGGACGATGTCGGCTTCGGTCCGTTCAATCTCGGATTTTCCGGCGAGGAGGTCGCCCGCAAAGTGGATCTGGCGCTGGAAGATGTTGGATTGCCGGAGTTGAAAAGACGTTCTCCGCATCACCTTTCCGGAGGCGAGAAAAAGAGGATCGCCATCGCCACCGTGCTTTCGATGGACCCGAAAATACTAGTAATGGACGAGCCGACCTTGGGTTTGGATCCCAAATCGCGCCGTTCTCTGATTGGATTGCTTAAATCGTTTTCGCATACGAAGATATTGGCGAGCCACGACCTGGACATGGTGGCGGAGGTTTGCGATCGAGTGGTGGTCATTTTCGACGGTGTTATAGAGGCTGACGGACCGGTTGGGAAAATTCTCGGAGACGAGGCGCTCCTCAAGCGCTGTTCCTTGGAACCTCCGTCGGGTATGCGGAATTGCCCGTTCTGCGGCGGCGTCAAGTCTTGACGCTTAATTTTCGGATTTTCCTGTAGAGCGTGGCTCTGCCTATTCCGAGTATTTCGGCGGCTTTAGTCATGTTGCCGTTGGCCATGGATATCGCCTTGCGGAGAAGCTCCGCCTCGTCCCTCTCCAAATTTTTCCGTTCGCCGCCCAGCGGGTCGCTGTCGCTCGCCAATTCGCTATGCGGGTAGAGCAGTGGAATTCTCATGTCTCCCGGAAGATGGTTTATGGCTATTGGAGTGTCGCCGGGGTTCATCATGACGCAATATTCGGCGGTGTTGCGAAGCTCGCGGATATTGCCGCGCCAAGGATAGTCGATCAGAAGCTTTAAGAGCTCGGGCCGAACCTCGGAGACTTTTTTCCCCATTCTCTCGTTGAAGTATTCGACGAAACTCATGAAAATCGCCGGAATGTCCTCTTTCGATTCGTTGAGTGAAGGCAGATGGATGTGGCTGACGGCGATCCTGTAGTAGAGATCCTCCCGGAATTTTTTCTCGCGGACGAGTTCTTTTATATCCTGATTCGTGGCGGCGACTAGGCGAAGGTCTATAGTTCTCTGTCTGTTCTCGCCTATTCTCGATAGCGTTTTCGTCTCCAGCACGCGTAGTAGTTTGCTTTGGAGCTCCAACGGCATATCGGCGATCTCGTCGAGAAATATCGTTCCCTTGTCGGCCGCCTCCAGTTTTCCCACGCGTCCTTCGCGGAGGGCTCCGGTGAAGGCTCCGCTGACATATCCGAACAGCTCGCTTTCGGCCAAGTCGCGCGGAATCGCCGAGCAGTTTATCGAAACGAAAGGTCCGTCTTTGAAATCGCTTTCGTTGTGTATGCTTTGAGCGAACATCTCCTTGCCTGTCCCGCTTTCTCCGGTTATCAACACGCTGATAGAGGATTTCGATATCTGTTTTGCCAGTTGTTTAGCGTTGTTCAGCGCCGGGGAGGTTCCGATTATGTCGTCGAACGTATATATGGCTTTGTCCTGTTGTTTTGAGTTTCCACGTTTTCTGGAGCTTTCCTCCTCCATTGTGACCACCACTCCGAGCAATATGTCCTTCTCGCTGTAGCAGGGATGGCTGGCGGCGGTCACTCGCACCTTTCTATCGTCGAGGGTGATTGTCATTTTGATGTTTTTTTGAACCATGCCTACCGAGGCGATACTTTTTATCCGCGGTTCGAAGCGTGCGAGTTTGTCGAGATACTTCTCTTTTATGGGGTCTTTGATTCCAAGAAGATTAGCCGCGGCAGGATTGATTTGGCGAAGATATCCGGACGAGGTCGCTATTATTGTGGGGATGTCGTCCCGCTCGATCAGCGAGTCCTGCAGAGATTGGAGACGGTGGTGTCTCACGGAAAGCCTTTTCAGTCGCATTTTATTGTCGATGGACTGTATTATGAGGCGAAGATTCATCACGAGGTTTTGGAGTTTAGCGTGTTCGTGGTGGGATATTATTCCGATATATCCCACAACCTCTCCCTCTATGCTGAACATCGGACTGGCGACGGATATGCAATCATGAAAAACTGAGCAGTAATGCTCGAAACGATAGCAATAAGCGCCTTGACGCAAAGCCATGGCGAGCGAAATAGCATGCGTGCCGAAATTCGCTCCTGAAAGATCCG
Source organism: Kiritimatiellota bacterium (assembly GCA_013151705.1). Taxonomy (GTDB): domain Bacteria; phylum Verrucomicrobiota; class Lentisphaeria; order Victivallales; family JAADHT01; genus JAADHT01. The sequence goes on from JAADHT010000112.1 coordinate 4,560, forward strand.
CTTTGGGTTGTATGCCGACGGAGTCCAGGAAAAGAGACATCTCGCTGTTGGACGAGTAGATTTTGAGAACTCCTCCATCCACGCCGCAGGCGATGAACGCGTTTTTCAACGGGTTTCTGCTCACCAAGTTGGGAACGAGGGTTTTGTCAACTTCCTGGATGAAAGTTTTAGCCGAGTCGGAGTCGGCTCCGGATGATTTGATTTTCACCTCGGCCATCTGGCGGTTGGGGTTGGAATCGAGTTTGTTCTTTCGACATTCCGTCCAGTGCTTGAAAACTTTCTCGCGGCATCCCGGATTGACACCGTTTTTATGAAACGCCTCCCAATGAGTTCGCTGCAAGACCATTGTTCATTATCTCCCAATCTGTGTTTCGCGGGAATTTGAATTGAGGGTTCATTACGCGAAAATTCAATGATTATCCGTCAAAGCGTGAAAAATGGTTTTTCTACCCGTCACGATTTGAACATCGAATGTGGAGCCCAGTCTTAGCTCTTTGGGCTCCTCGATCAACTTTACATCGATTTCATAGAATCTTCCATTGGGTTTATCCACAACTTTCGATAAAACTCGCTCCACCACTCCGCCGAACGCCCCGGTCCTGTATTTGTCGTATAGCGCGCTGTAGCACAAAGCGCGTTGCCCGGCTCTGACATCTTGAATCGCGTTCTCGCGCACCTCGGCGCGTATGAATTTCGATTTACCCCATACTAATGCCACGAGCGTGTCGTTTTTTTCGACAGTGCGGCCTATCGTCTCCGGAATCGCGACTACAACGCCGGAATGAGGCGCTTTCAAGCGGCAGGCCGCTATTTTGTCGTTCAACTCCTCGAGGGTTCCCCGAAGATTCTCCAATTTCGTTTTCTTCAAATTCAAATCGCTTTCGGCCATTTTGATTATCGATTCGGCTATTCCCGCGTCGACCAGGGCGCACACCCGCAATGACTTGGCGTAGTCCGAGCGCGCCTTGGCGCAGTCTATTTCGATTTGTCTCAAGCTTTTCTCCGAAATTATTCCGTTTTTGAAGAGCTTTTCGGCGCGCGCCAAATCACTTTCGCTTTTACTTTTTCTGGCTTCGTTCAGGCTTTTCTCCAGTTTGACATACCAGAGCTTTTCCGGCAGGGGATTGCGCCGAATCAAATCCAATTTGCATTCCGACACCTTCGCTTCCGCTTTCGCTTCCGCTATCCGCCGCTTCACATCCAACGATTCGCGTTGGTAATCATCGGAGCGTATTTCCAACAACACCTCGCCTTTCGCCACCTTGTCCCCCTGGCGCTTGCGAATTAAGGTGATCACTCCGTCTGTTGGACTCGGGATCTCCAAATTATCGACCGATTTGACTATTCCCGTGGCGCGGACGGTGTCCTTCATATAAAGCAGAAATGTGATGCTGGCGCCAACCATGACGAGGCAGAGCGCGCAGAGCGTCATAAGCGCCAGCATCCTCAATCGGTTTCTCATTGTCTTTTTCTTTATCATATCGCCGGAGTGATGATTTCGAAGTCGTTTCTTGTGGGCATTGGTATGAGTTCTAGTTTGCGCTCCATCTCCATTCTTTTTTCAGATGGTTTGGACTCGTCGCTTTTTTTGTAGAGTTCGTAGTACAGTCCTCTGTTTTTGATTAGCTGTGAGTGGTCTCCCATTTCGGCTATCCTTCCGTTGTTCATCACCACTATCACGTCGGCGTCGCGGATCGTGGAGAGACGATGGGCTATCACTATTATCGTGCGTGTGCCGGAAAGATTCGACAAGGCTTTTTGGACTTCGAGTTCGGATTGGTTGTCGAGGGCGGAAGTCGCTTCGTCAAGCACCAGCACCATGGGATCGCGCAACAGCGTCCTAGCGATCGCTATCCTTTGTTTCTGTCCTCCTGAAAGCCCTATTCCATGCTCGCCCACCACTGATTCATAACCGTTCGCGAGTCCCATTATGAATTCATGAGCGTTCGCCTGTTTTGCCGCCTCTTCGATTTCGCGGCGGGTCGCTCCCTGGTTTCCATAGGCGATGTTGTCGTGTATGGTGCCGCTGAACAAATACGGCTCCTGCAAAACAGCGTTGACTTTTTCGCGGTATTCCTTGCGCTTGACCTGTCTGATATCGACGCCGTTTACCTTGATGGCCCCCTCGCCGACGTCGTAGAATCGGAGAAGAAGAGTAGCCAATGTCGATTTTCCCGATCCGCTCGGTCCGACGAGAGCGACCAAGTCGCCGGGGTTCACTGTTAGATTGAAATCGCTTAACACCTTGTCTCCGCCGTAGCTGAAGGCGACTTTCTCGAAAGTTATTTCGCCGCCATCGGAATTTTCCGGCAGGCTTCTATTTCCGTCCGGCACCTCCGCCGGAGAATCGAGTATCTGCTGTATCCGCGTCATGCCAGCCATTCCCTCGCCTAGAACATTCGAGAGATTCGTCAAAATCTGAATTGGTAGGAAGAGCATCCACAGATACGAGTAGAACGATATGAAATCGCCGATAGTGATCAAACCTTCCCATACCTTGTACGCACCCGCTCCCATTAGCAGAAGAACGGCCAGTATGACGAGAATCTCGTTTATTATCCCGCAGACCACGCTTTTCAGCTGTATCCCCAGCGTTATGTCGAAAACGCGTCTGAATTCGGCGACGAACTTCCTGTTCTCCTTTTTTCCGCTGTCGAAGGATTTCACCACCCTCGCTCCATTGAGCACTTCCGAGAGATTTCCGGATATCTCGCTTATTCGCTCGGAGAGGCGTTTCTGCTCGACTAGTTGAAATCGTTTGGTCCGCCAGAAATTCAATGTGAACAAGGGTAGCGGAATGAGACATATAAGTGTGAGCTGCCAATCAATGCAGAACATAATCAGAAGAATCAGAATCATGCTGAACGATTGGGTTATCAATTGATTCAAGCCTTGATTCACCATGCCTTGTATCTTGCCGACGTCATTGATGATTCTGGTGATGAGGGTTCCGACGCGCGTGTTGTCGTAGAATTTGATCGGCAAAGAATGTATGTGTACGATAAGGCGGCGCCGTATGTCGAACAACACTCTTTGGCAGGTGTAGAATGTGAAATAATGGCTGATATAGAAGAAAAGCGAACGGACGATGTAGACGAGCGCGAGTCCGAGCAGCAAGGCGAGAAGCAGTTCGGAATCGCGGTTTGGAAGAACGTCGTCTATGATCACCTTCAAAACCATAGGAAGAAACAGGCCAAGCATGGAGAATATGGCGAGCGTGACGGCGCTGGCGGCTATGAAAAGCTTGTACGGTTTCAGTAAAGCAATGAATCGACTGTAATTCATCGTCGGCGACTCCCTGTCCAATAAAACAACGCAAACACAAACAAAAACATTATATTAGCAGAAGGCGTGCCAATAAAATGTATTTAATACATAACATTTTGCGGCGGAGGGTGTTGAAAATTAAACAGTGCGGATTCGATGTTTCGGGAGTCAAAAGAGTGTCTCGTAATCGAGACGGAAGGGGAGTTTTTTTTCTACACTAAGGCGCAAGAACCTCTTATTGAATGTATTAGGTATTGTATCTCCAGTGAGACGCTTTTGGGGTGGGGGCTTAGGGCTCCAGTCGAGTGCGGTGGAGAGCCGCTTCGCGCCGTTTTACGCTTCCGTGACGCCGGGATGGCGTGAAATGGCTACTCGTCCGGTTCTCACCAGTTCGATGATCTCGTATTCCGCGAGCAGACTAATGAAATTGTCGATCTTCTCGCCGTTTCCGGAGAGCTCGACGGCCAACTCTTTTTTATGCACGCTGATGATTTTTCCGCCGAAAATCTCGGTTATTTGTATTATGTCGGAACGGTTTTTAGCTGTTACCGCGACTTTCACGAGTATCAATTCGCGTTCTATGAAATCGGAGACCGCCAAATCAGTTACTTTGATGACGTCTATCAGTTTGTTCAACTGTTTGTCTATCTGCTCAATGACGTTTTCGTCTCCTGAAGTCACGATCGTCATTCTCGAAATGGTGGGGTCTTGCGTCGAATTGACCGAAAGCGACTCGATATTGTATCCGCGGCCGCTGAACAATCCCGCGATTCTCGCGAGAACTCCGAATTTATTTTCAACCAGAACCGAAATAGTATGCTGTTTCATTTGTTGAACCCTCCATGTCGTTAAGTGAAATCCGCGGCGCGCGAAAAGCCGCGCCTTACCAGCAATTCTCAGCGACGACACCATACAACGACAATCGGGAAATTGCAAATCGAGCGGAAAATCACTCGACAGTCACGCAGCGGAAGCTAAATTACAGCTATGCATGACGCCTTTCACTATATTGCCGTTTGAAATGGAAGACACTCTTGTCTATGCTGAAATAAGATCTGATCTGGAGCGAAAAGGAGCACTTGTCGGTCCACTTGACGCTTTCATAGCGGCTCACTCACTCTCCAACAAATTAATACTGGTAACGAACAATTTAAAAGAATTCTCACTCGTCAGAGCCAGTTGCAAAAGTCTGGGCGAACCGTGTCGCGAGCGCATGAGGCGTGGACTTCGCTCGTCGCCGCGACCCAAAGGGCGGCAACCCCTTATGGCGGCATGCGACTTTTTCAAAGCGGATACGATGCTCGGCATCGCACGCCACTTTGAAAAATCCACCTACCGCTCATAATGGGATGCCGCACGGTCGTTCAGACTTTTGCAATTGGCTCGTCAATGATTTAATTGTCGAGGACTGGGTTTGAGAGCAGGCCAAGGGTCATAAGTGCGTGGAAGGTGTATTCGGCGTCTGGAGTCTCGGAGATGATGTCGCCGGCGAAACCTCCCGCGGTGTCGGAGACGTCCCGCCAATGGTCGCCGATGAAATTCCGGTGGCTGATTCGCTCGGACTCGTCCATATTCGCGTCAAGCAGATTCAGCGCGAGAATCGCGGTGGCGGTCGATAGAATGTCTGGTAGCGGAGCGAGCGCGCCCGCTTTGAAACCGCCAGCCGAAAATCGCATCGAACGGATGTAGTCCACAGTGGAATCAAAGTCTGACGATCCCGCCGCGGCGAACTCCGCGAGAACCGCGGCCGCGGCGGCGGTGGCGTTGAGTCCGCCGGAACTGTCTTCGGGCGCGTTGGAGAACGAACCTCCATTCAAACGACATTGCTCAACGCAATTTGCGAGAATCGCGGAGTCGAACACTTTTCCACCACATTCGAGTTCAGCGAGGGCGTTCATCGCCATAAAAACACCGTACGGGGTGGAATTTTCCGCGAGTTTCGCGAAATGAGAAAATCCACCGTCGTTTGAGCGATACGCGAGAATCGCGGATGCGAGCTGTTGTCGCCGCGAGCTTCGATCGACGGGGGATTTCTCCGCGTCCACCACTTCCCCAACCGCAATGGCGATCAGCGCGTCCAGCCGCGCCAAAGACGCGAGGTGCGCGAGATCGAACGCGTCGAAATTCGTGTGCGAATCCGCGAATTCCGCGAGTCTCGCGGCGTTTGCCTCGACACCCAACGCGTTCAACGCCATCACAGCGAACGGAGTGTAGTAGGCGTCGGATTCCTCCGCGGCGATCGTTCCGGCGAAACCACCGTCGTTCCTTTCAAGCGCCGACAGAAACCGCTTCAGCCTCTCCCTGGCATCAGAATTGAGGGGCTCAACTCCGATACCCGCGTATGTAATCAATCTATCAAGAATCATAGTCAATCCATGCTCCAATATCCATCTTTATTTTGTTTCCGTTATCGTCATATATCCCGGAAAATTCATCTTCTTCAAATATTTTTTATCACCTTTATTGCGAGTTTCGCTGATTCCGCTGGAAACTCGTCCGACGGTATGGTTTGGCAGTTCGCCATCGTGGGGATTTTTCATACGGAAACACAGTCTAAAAAAACAGAACATCAATATTGAAACAATACCCGTCAATTACTGAACATCAAGTAGAGAATTATCAAAACAGAAAACGTGAATAACGCACATTTTTTGCTAATGATAGAACAAAATTAACGCGAGCGAGAGGAATGACGGCCTGGAAGGACCGTCCTACTTCCTTACGCATCTCGGGGCAACGTATCCGGCGTATCTCACTCCCGACAAAAACGCCATGTCACGATGCCAGGTTGTCAAGTCAGCTTTGGCTGATCAGCCGTGGCGGAAAATCCGAGGCTATAGAAACCATACCGCCCCTCGGATTGAAATTTTTGAATCCTCTGTTACCAACCTAACGTGTTCACGTTTGAGATTAGGCGTACTGCCGGCAAAGTGACGCTCATACCACAAATTGCAGTCAGTTTACCCGCCATTCACTATTTAGACCCTTTTCGAATAGGGTCTATTTATTGTTTTCGCTGTTCACTATCCACTGTTCACTGTTCACTGTTCACTTCCATCTTTCCTTATTTTTTCCGCTTCGTTTCCATTGTAATTATGCCGGATCGCCATATACTTGGGATTTGAAGGGAAACTTACTGCGGGGAGATTGTTATGAGTTCCATAATGAATTCATCGGCCGTCGTTGTCGTGTATGCCCCTTCGCTGTATTTTCACTGATCCAGGTTTTAACGACCGAAAAAGAATGAGGTGTGAAAAAATGATTAACCGTATTGTAGGATGGACTGTCTTGTTTTCGCTTCTCGCTTCCACTGTTTGCGAGGCTGGTTTGCTTCGCTCGAGCGGCTCGCGCCCCGCGTTGAGCCAGTTCAATTACGATGTCATCGGCGAGGTGGTTGTGAAACCGACCTGCGCTCTCTTTCCCATAACCCTCGCCGCCAAGTCGGATAGTTTCGCTTCCGCAGTTGGGAAATCCAAGGTTGTGTTGATCGATTTGAAGAAGCGCTTGTCGGGGCTGGGCAAGTCAAATTTCTCGATATCGCCAACTGACTGCGTTCGAAAAAAGGAGTACCGAAAGTTTATTCCCGTCTCCTTCTGGGGTGGGAGGAAGAAAGAAAAGGTGTCTGTCAGATTGAAGTTGGTTTTGAGGGTCTCGTTCGCGGAGAAGGACGATTTCTGGACCCGCGCCGGGTTTGTGGCCGCGGCCCTCGATTTTCTCAAAGCCAGAAGAGTGGAATTCAAAGACAACGGCGATTTCGATTTCTCGTACGGTTCTGTGAGCTATTTCGTGGAGGATGTTGAAAAACACCGGGAACGGATAGTCGAGTCGATTTACTCCAAAGCCAAAACAGCGGCAGACATTCTGGCGAAATCCAGCAAGACGAAGTCTGTCTTGCGTTCCGTGCGTGTTGACCAGAATATAACCCAGCGAGTCGAGAATCTCGACAAGGCTTGGCTATCTCTCGGGGCGGTTATCAAATTCGAATTCAAATGAGCGGCAAAACCATTATTTTGTGCGGGGGCACCGGGGGGCATTTCTTTCCCGGATTGACCATCGCCCGCGAGATTCGCGGAAACGGCGGAGAGGTCAAGCTTCTGCTGTCCGGCAAAAACTCGGAATCGCAGACTGCCGTCGCCGCCGAGTTTTCCGTCGATTCCGAGGTGATCGCCTCTTTTCCGGCACCGGTCGGCGTTGCCGGGAAAATAAGGTTTTCGCTCGCCTTCCTCGGCGCCTGGCTGGCCGCCCGCTCGATTTTGAGACTCGAAAAACCGGATTCCGTTCTGGCGATGGGGAGTTTCACCTCTCTGCCGGCTTCTCTGGCGGCTATCTCATTGAAAATTCACCTCTATCTGCATGACGGCAACGCTAGAATCGGTAAAGCCAACCGGTTTCTTTCCCGTTTCGCCAACACTCTTTTTCTAGCGTATCCGATGATCAACGCCTCGTCGGTGCGTTGTCCCAAACTTGTGACCGGCATGCCGGTCCGGCCCGAGCTCGATCCGGCCCTTTGGAATTCCAAGACGAGAAAGGAGATTGTGGCGGAGTTTAACGAGGTTTTCGGAGCCGATTTCAGCGCCGACGCTCCGACGCTGCTGATTTTCGGAGGGAGCCAGGGCGCGAGAACCTTCAATAAACGGATGCCGGATGTTTTGCGCGCTCTGAACCGAGCCGATGCGCAGGTGGTGCATCTCGCTGGAGCGGGGAACGCGGGCGAGGTGGAGAAAAGCTACGGCGACGCGCCGTTCAAACGCGTCGTTATCGACTCGTCATCCGAGATGGGGTTGCTTTATTCAGTCGCCGATTGCGTCGTGTGCCGTTCCGGAGGCTCCACCATAGCCGAGTTGGCGTTGTTCGCTAAGTTCGCGGTTTTGATTCCGTTCCCGTACGCCAGCGAAAAGCATCAAGACGACAACGCGGCGTACTATTTGTCGTCCAACGCGGCCGTTAAATTCGACGATGACCAAGTGGGCACTCCGGAATTCGCGGAAAGCATAAACGAGATTCTTGATGATATCGCGAGATTCGCGGATTTGGGCAAGGAGTCCGCGAAACTCGCGAAACCGGATGCCGCCGAGCTTGTCGCTTCGATGCTGCGTTGAGGCCGTGAGGCCGTGGGGCCGTGGGGCGGTGAGTCCGTGAGCCAGTGAGTCGGAGAAGTAGGGCGGAGCGTCCTCGCCCGCCCATTTTTGTGAGGCGGTGGGGCCGTGAAGCCGTGAGGCAGTGAGGCGGTGGGGCCGTGAGTCCGTGGGACGGTGAGGCGGCATGCCACGCCGTAGCCCTCGGGAGGGCGAAGGAGGGTGAGGCGGAGAATATCGGAATTCGATTTTCAAGCGAATACACCGCGTCATCGGGTCATTGAGTCACCGCGTCAAAAAAAAGCCGCCAGATAACTTGTCCCCCAAGGGCAACCGCGCGAAGCTAGGTTCAATATAAGAAAAAATATCCAATATCCAACACGGA
>JAADHT010000193.1 GCA_013151705.1 Kiritimatiellota bacterium
TTCAACAAGCGGAGTATGATTTCATGCGCGAATTTGCTTGTGAAGTAGGAGCTATGCTAAATTCGATGATAAACAAAGCGGAGACGTTTTGCCAGCAAGATAAATATGCGATAAGAGAGGAGCAATCGGAGTATTTCACTAAAACATGACTCCGTCAATGTTTTCTGACTTACTCTTCACTATTGACTAATTATTGATTTCTGTTCACTGTTCACTGTTCACTTGTTCACTGACTAAAACTTGGAGTTTAAATATGGCTTTAATACCAAATGTTGGTCGAAAATCGACCTCGATACGGCTTTTCACCCTCGGGATCTACGCGGCGTTGATACTTATGGGGACGACGATGGTCGTACCATTTCTAATCACTGTGACTGGAAGCACCGCTAATAATTTCGATTATGAGCGTTTCTGGCCGATCCCGCGCTACTGTTGGTCGCGCGAAGACAGGTTTATAAAAGGATTGGTTTATTTTTTCAACGACTACCGCGGCTGGAACGACCAGATGAAAGCAGTCATGCCAGAAGCTCCCAAGCATTGGTCGTCGTGGAACGCTATCGGGCGCGACCTTCAAAATGTCGACAAAGTCGCGTCCAAATATCTGAATCCGACCGACGCCCAACGAAAACAGTGGGATTTGATGGCGGCTGATTATTCCGTTTTCTGCGACTCATATTCACTTACCGACACCCGAGTGACCGTGATCAATCCGCAATCCGTCAACTTCATGAAGGCGAACTATTTACGACTTTTCACAATGCGGAATCCCGAGAAAGCGAAAAAGATGTCAGGCTCCGAATTGAAAACAGCTGCGCTGGATTTGCTGAACTCAACATGGGGGTTGCCTTTCGAATCTTTCTTCAACGTGAATTTCAAGGCGGAATTAAGCGCACCAATGGATTTTCAAAGTTGGTCTCCACCGGAGGACAATAAAAAATTTCAAGACTTTCTGCGATTGAAAAAAGCGTATCAATCGCAAATGTTCACGCCAGGCGTCAAATCGAAATGGTTGGCATATCTGGCCGAACACAAGTACAAATACGAACAGGCCTCCATGGTCTTTCCAGTTATGGGCGATTCGCCTGACAAACTCAAATCACTATGGAGCGCGTTCAAGGCGATCCACGCACCAGCGTCACCAACAATACCATACGCTTTGCGCACAGCTTGGTACGCTTTCCTCAATAGCGAGGAAGTGAATGACATGCTCCAACTGGCACCCGACGCGCAGTTTGATATAAACACATACAATGAGATCGCGGATACACACTACGCCGATATGAAAGAGACGCCGTTTCCCATTCCCGCGTCGGCGCCGCCGAAACTTCAACGCGTCTGGCGTCGCTATGTGCAAACAGCGTATCCTCTTCGTTTGACGGAAGTTAAAGACGTGCCCGGAAAACAACTTGCATTTCAGCGATTTTTGAAAGAAAAAATAAAAATACTCAGAGTCGCCAACGAACTGCTTGGAACGAATAATACAAAATGGAGCCAATTCGCCTTTCCCGCTCGTCCACCGCAGGGGCTTGACACCATCGAGAAAAACCGCCGCGCCGTATGGAAGAATTTCGTTAGACAGCTTCCGGTGAATGAACGCGTTATAACATCTTCGGAAATAGCGTATCAGAAATTTCTTCTTGGAAAATATAAGTCGCTCGATGCCGTGAATAAAGCGTACGGGCTTCATCTCAAGCATATAGAGGAGGCGTTTCCACCTTTCATGCAGGCATACAGGAAAACTTTCGAGCAAAACGAATGGGCGATGACTCTCTATCCCATCTGGGGAAACTACAAGGTGATTTTCGAGTATCTATTCGTCAACGCCAACGCGGTTCCAGTCACTCTCGTATTGGTACTGTTGACTCTTCTCTGCACATTGACGATCAACCCGTTGGCGGCGTATTCAATGTCGCGGTTCAATCTTCGCGGACAAGACAAGATAATACTTTTCATGCTTGCGACAATGGCTTTCCCAGCCATGGTAAGCGCCATTCCAGGATACTTGCTGATGCGTGACCTCGGACTGTTGAACACCTTTTTCGTTCTTGTGCTGCCAGGAGCCGCGAATGGTATGGCAATTTTCATTCTAAAGGGATTTTTCGACAGTCTGCCGCAGGAATTATACGAAGCGGCGACTATCGACGGAGCCACCGAGATACAGATTTTCAGAATGGTCGCCATGCCGATGGTCAAACCGATATTGGCGATCAATTGCCTTACAGCGTTTATCGTGGCGTACAACGGATGGCAGTGGGCCCTGATAATATGCCAGGACAAAAGCATGTGGACTATCGCCGTGTGGCTCTATCAAGCCAGTATTTGGTGGGATAAAATGCCATGGGTTGTCAGCGCCGGTTTTGTCGTAGCCTCCATCCCTATCTTCATCGTATTCGTGTCGAGCCAGAAAATAATTCTCCGCGGAATAATCATCCCGTCCATGAAGTAGGATGGTATGTGAAAACGCTTGGGACGCTGAATGTATTCTACCCGGTTCCACCTTTAAGACAGTAGGGGAATACGGAATGACTTACGGATCAAGAAAAGATGGCGTAGAGTTGATCGGCATGCTTTTCTCATTCAACACGTCCATGACTACTGATTCCGAGCACTTGAATTCCTGAAAAATCGGTTTTTCCGCTGGAGGCCAAAAAAACGCGGCTAGTTGATATCTGAATTCGTAAACCCACTGAATCGGACTATATTTAAAACTATGTGGAATTCCATCTTCAGTAAATATGGCAAGTTAAATCTTATTCTGCTATTGTTTATTTTAGTTGTAGCTTCTCTGCTGCGTTTTCCCGCCTATAGGTTCGGCTATCCCCTTGCCACTCATCCTGACGAACCGCACTACAATATTGCGGCAGCGTCGATTCTGGACACGGGAACATCGGAAGGTTGGGCCATGGTGGGATATCCCCCAGGCATCATATATACCAATATCCTTTTCCTGAAATTATTCCACAAGCGTGGAGAACTTGCCTATTCCGTCGTGCCCTATGTACGTCTGGCGGCAATATTTTTCTCAATACTAACCATACTTCTGATGTTTCTTATCGGCCATCACATAGGATTTCCCCAAGCAGGGATACTATCCGCGTTTCTCTGGACCGTCACACCAATTGCCGTGGAATATGCCAGATATGCGACCGCGGAACCTTTTATGATGTTTTTTCTTATGCTGACGATTTTTCTGCTTGTTTTGAATTTCAAGCGTGGATCGGAATTTTTGCGGTACTCGTCGTATCTTATCTCGCTTGTCGTGATTTTATTCAAATACCAAGCGATACTTGTTCTGATACCAGTTTTTTCATGTGATCTTTATCATCTGTGGCAGAGAAGGAGAGATAAAAAACTGTTTCAGAACCATATAAAGCATATGGCAATACGTTGTGTCTCGCTCATCGCCTTTTTCGCCTGGCTGCAGTTCGGCTATGAGGCGTTTCACACAGACACCTATACTCCCGACTGGTGCTGGCGAAGGCATACCAAGCTAATGTTTCCCGGTTTTCGGACAGTTGGCGGCAAAATGATGATGTTTCTCGACACGCTGGCGGCGCCGAAGGAAGAGTCTCCATATTCCATGGACTCTCCGAATCCGGCATCATACCTTCTTCCCATATTGTCAGGTCTCATGGTGTTTGTCGGATTGACGGGTTATTTCACTGATAATAAGCGCGATTCGACACCGTTTGTATCCACATCCCTACTTTTCCTTCTGATATGGTCCATAGCATTAAGTTTTTTCAATTCACACTATAGGCACATGATTCCAGTGGTTCCTCTGTTTTATATTATCGCATCTATTGGGATCATCAATTTCTACAGGATGATTTTCCGCTTCTCAAAGCAATACACTCCGAAATGCTGTAAATATATCTTCATATCAACAATCCTTCCAGTCATTTGTCTCATTTATTCTCAAATGGTTCTCCCGGCAACACATAATATGCTGGAGAAATCAAAACCTGACATCAGAAATGCAATCAATTCATGGGCCGACAATACGGTGAAGGGCGGAACATTCACCGCCACGCAGGCATGCTCAACTATTTTTATGCCTTACGCGGGTTTCAAGGGCACCAGACCTTTCAAATGCGCGTATGTGATAAATGGGAGGGAGCTGGATATAAAGAACCTTTACAGTGCGGATTATACTATCATGCCGATTGCGCTCTATGAGAAGATTATAAAAAAGTCTCCTAGGGTAAAAGAGGATTTATTGCCTCTCAAAAGATTTATCAAGGGGGAGAAGTATTACGGGGATGATTACATTTTTCTGGCTAACAGAAAAATAGATAACATTGTAAACGAAAAACTTAAGTGCGGGCTAAAAGTATTAGGCTACTCTCAACATATTGAGAAAAGAGAGAATGCGACTAGTGTGGAACTTACCCTGTTCTGGAAGGCGAACACTCCCACATTAAGCCCCAAACAAGCCGTTGTTATCGTCAAAAAAGAGAATGCTCTGATTAACGCTATCGCGTTCTCTCCGCTGCCTGGCTCCAGAAATTCCAGAGGAAGCGACTGTTGGACTGACTCGGAAGAAATTTTTATAAGCGATAAAACTGTACTTGTATTCGGTGGCAAAGGAAAATATGTTATAAGCACCGGTTTTATAGACGCGACTCTTGAAAAAGCGAATATGGAAAATATTCCTGTAGTGGATCTGACGACACTGACCATTGAGTGAGAAGTCGCTATCTCCTACTTCCGCGCCTGTGCGCGGCGGTTATTATGAAAGTTCGGGAGACGGTACGGGACTATCCGCAACAACGAACTATTTCGCTGCGAGCACGCGAGGCATCCAACGCTTTTCAGGAAAGCTTGGGGAAATTTGTATATGGAAGCGCCCCAAGGGACGGGGTATTGGGATTTAACATTGAGGACTTTCCCTTATGCTGGAAAACACACGGGTAGATTGCGAAAGATACGTGATAGTCGCTTGCGCGGTGTTCGCGCGCGAGATCTATTTCAGAGCAGCGACATCGAAAAACATAATCGACGTCATCTTGCTTGATCAAGGATTTCACGACATCGGCAAGGAGGGCATGTCGGCGAAGTTGCAGGAGACCATCGATTCCATCGACGCTGAAAAATACGACGCGCTGCTTTTGGGATATGGTTTATGCAACAACGGAATAGTCGGACTTCACGCGCCGATTCCAATGGTTGTCCCCCGCTCCCACGATTGCATAGGGTTGCTTATGGGTTCCAAGGATAGATACCGCGAGTATTTCGACGCCAATTCGGGCACGTACTACCGTTCGTCGGGGTGGATTGAGCGCGCCGACTATCATCTATCCAATCCCGACAGCACCACCTCGCAAATGGGAATGATGGAATATGATGATTACGTTGAAAAATACGGAGAGGAGAACGCCCGGTATCTGATGGAGATGTTCGAGGGGGGGCTCAATCACTACTCGAAATTGGCGTACGTCGACACCAAAGTCGGGGATTTTCAGAAATACATCGAATCCGAGCGAAGGATAGCCGAGGAGAATGGGTGGGAGTTCGATTTGATTGAAGGAGGCACGGAACTGTTTAGAAGATTGCTCGACGGAGAGTGGAACGAGGATGATTTCCTCGTCGTCCCGTCCGGACAATCCCCAGAACCCTCCCATGACGATACTATAATAAACACGGCGCTCGAAAAAAGTTCGAACACCTGAGTCGGAAATATTCAAATGCCGGTTGAAGAAAAAGAAAATAAAAAAGTAGTTGAATGAAAAATCACTCAACTACTTTGATTATCGTAATATTGACTTACTTCATATTGTTCATAATTGCGTTCGCGACACCTAACATTGTTACAAGACCGATCACTACTATTGATACGAAACCAAGTATAATACCGGTAAGGGCCATGCCGCCGCCTTTGAGATTCGGGTCTTTAGCGATTTTTCCCTTGGAGATAAAACCACAGATAATTGCCGCGATCGGTAAGAGTGCCGCGAATAAGCCACAACAAACTCCAAAAACGATACTTGAAATTCCGAAAACAAGTGCGACAATTGCAAGTACATCTGTTTTTTGAGCTCCGGATGTCGGCATTGGCACTGAAGTAACAGCGTCCCCCATCTGGGCAGTTTCTTCAGCTGCCGCGGCCACTGGTTCTTCAGTCATTGCAACTGGTTCCGCCGAGACCACGTTTTCTTCATTGACAGCGTCTTCTTCAATTGGTCTTTCTTCTGACATGACTGCTTCTCCCTATTTTGTTTGACCTTCCCGTTGAAAAGATAGACATAAGGAGAATACTCCAAATATGGCGAAAAGCAAAAAAACAAGATACCAAATTGCTGAAAATATATGAAATTGCATTGCTTGAGCAAATTGTCCGTGCGATATGGCACAGAAGGCTCTGGATAGGCCGCAGGTTATACATGGATGCCCGGTCATAGTCTTAAAAATACATTTAGGGGCAAATGTGAATATCCCGGTATGGGCTTCCGCCTGTTGATACGTACCGATGAAGGATAGTATTAAGCAACCCCAGAACGGTCCGAAAAGCACCAGATGCAAAAGCAATCTCTCGGGAACACTGTATTTGCTCCAAAACTTGATTATTGAACTGGAAACCTGGATTGTTTTCGAGCCTCCGTGGTTTGTCCCCTTCCCACTTGAAAATTCATCATTGAAAATTTCACTCTCTCCCCCTCTCACTCCCCTTCCGCCGCCCTATCCCTCGCGCACCATATCTGGACGATGCCGACGCTCAGCAGATTCACCGTTGTCGCCGCCAGCCAGAGTTTCAACTCCCACCATGCGAGTTTCGCGATCCATCCTGACCAGAGCACGAGGCAGATGATGGCGAACGCCAAAAAAAGAGGTCTTTTCATATTCTTTCCGGTGTTCAACTCTTACATATTCCGCTCTCTTCACTTCCCTTACTCTTTCCACCCTCCGTCACTTCCTCCTTCAAAGTTTTATCTATTTCTGCTATTTGTTCAATTTTCTCCCAATCATAAACCTTAACGCTAATTGTTTTTCCGTTTCCAATTTCATTTTTGTCTTTGAACGCCGATCGCACCTGCAGGAAATCAGCGACCTTTCCCCGTGGTACTGGTGTAGGGGGAAGCTGCTTCCCTGTTCGTCGACTCGATTTGTTGCCGGTTTATTTATTTTCAGTTGAAGCCATCGCTTCAATCACCACTCCATTATCAAACTAGGAAAGGCGTTTTTATCATACTCCTTAGTTGTGGGAAAGTCAAGTTTTTGTTACGGGCTTGAATCTATTCTTGTCTCTGTTGTGTTTTCTGCGTATGCAACGGTTTCAGGGTCCATTTCGGCGAAATGGACCTACTTGACCTGGAAATTTTGTACCCCAGCAACGGCGTGGATGCGCGAATTTCGCATATCGCAAAATTCACACGCACAACGACAGGAGCGTTGGGTGGAGAGAGTTGTTCAAATTCAATATTTTTCACACAGAGAAAAGGAAGGAAAGAAAGAGTCTATTTCAAATAGAGATGATTGATCAAAAGGCCCACTCGGGCGAGAACGCATCCCGGCAGGATGAGAATGACGAAAAGACGCGTCGCGATGAATAGAGCCGCGGCGACCACACTCGAAGCGCCCGCTCCGCCAGCTAATAATTTAGACGCTATGTCATGGTTTGAGCAATAGTTGAAAAGCGCGAGATACGCGATCAACAACAACAGCGTTCCAGCCAAATCCCACCAATATCGTTTGGGTATCTTTTTCATAGTTTGTTTCCTTACTGTTCAGATCTGTTTTTAGATGCTAATTTGACAAATCGACACTAATCGTTTCATTTTTTGTTATCATTCACCACTAACTTTCACTAACGAGAGCTAACAGAGAGAAGAGAATGTTTCGCCGTTCAACCTGAACGGTGAAACGTTCCACGTTTTAAATTCAAGCTACACCGTTTGGCGGTCCGGTGCGGACCGCCAAACATTGGTTTTGTCAGCGTATGTTAGTGTTCGTTAGTGGTTGAAAAGGGGGCTGAGTAGTAACCTTTTTTTACAGGGGGGCCGCGCGGCGGTCGAGCCGTCAGCATCGCGAATATTATCGCGTTTCCGATGGGGCCTCCCGTCACGAAATGTAGTGAATCTCCGTTTTCCGCCGGAGCGCCTGCCAAGTAGAGCGAGGCGCAGAGTTTTTTGTGTAAGTTCCGGTCATTGAACATTCTGGCGCCGGAGATTGCGAATCCGGTCGCGGAAGCGCCGAATCCGAAAACGACCGGGCCGGAGTCAATATCGCCCAATTGATTCTCGATCCCCCTCGGATATTCCCTGATTCCGCCGAATCGAAACAGGGACGACGCCAATTCCGTCCTCACCCCGTTCCAGAGTCTGCCCGCCATCCTCTCGTCCGCGAACGACAGCATATATAGGCCGAAAGCGGTTCCGGAGCCTCTGGGATGATCGGCGGCATCGCCGGAGGCGGGATCGACGCATTGAATCAGCAGATTCGTTTCCGCGTCGATGTAATGTTCGCCGAAGTAGGCGATCAGTTCCGCTAGAAACGGCGGAGGCTTTTCCCCTTTCGCTTTGCGGCACAATCCGATCGAGCCGATCGAGCCGATGGCAGCGCAATTATCGACCGGATACACCTCGCCGGGATAGCTTTCGAGAAGATGAATCGCGCTGTCACGCAGACCGTTTTCCAAGTGTTCGGTTATCCTGTCGTTCAATTCGGCGAATTCCGATTCGGGATCCACGTATCTGTGAAACGAAAGCAAAAGATTGAAATATCCCAAATAGCCGCAATGACGCCGCTTGGAACCTATGGCTTCAATCGGATCGCCGCCCCACCTCTCCTTGTCGAAAGCCCGGACTTTTTTCGACAATATTTTTCGAACGCACATCTCCATCGCGGGAAGATATTCGTCCCTTTTCTCCGGATGCTCCAATATCATCTGTCCGAATCCCATTCCCGCCATCATATACGTGCCAAACAGCCATTCGCCGTCGAATTGTTTGGAGCCGGTCGAGAAATGTTTTCGGCCCAAAGGGTTTTCAATGTATTTTTTTACTGAACGAGCGAGCTTTTCCTGCAACTCCGAATCGCCGTCAAACCATTTATCCGCATCCCTTCCGCACCACCACGCCGGAAACGTGTAGAGCGTCAAAGTGAACAAAACCGCGTAAATCGCGCATTTCCTCAATATTGGCATAATTTTCTTTTTCATGATTGAATTCTCAGTCTTTTATTTTCAACGCGTCGCCCCAGTTTTCCAGGAAGAATTTCTTTTCAATCGGAAAAATAGAGTCGGATGTGCCGATTATCGGACGAATGGCGGTCATCATTTGGAGAGTTGTTATGAAAAAAATCACAATCCAAAATTTGATGTAGAATGAGTTTTTCGATTCGCATTGATTCAAAACACCCAATAGAAAGCGCATTCCAAAACCAATGCTGATGAACCAGAAAACCAAATGAAAAAATCCCATGCATGCGATAGAGTTGGTGGATGTGGAAAAAACAAGCGCGACAGGCATGAACCCAATAAGCAGAATGGAAACCAAG
Source organism: Kiritimatiellota bacterium (assembly GCA_013151705.1). Taxonomy (GTDB): domain Bacteria; phylum Verrucomicrobiota; class Lentisphaeria; order Victivallales; family JAADHT01; genus JAADHT01. Next base: position 9,496 of record JAADHT010000193.1, read on the forward strand.
GTCAAGGACGCCGACATGACGACGAACGCCTGCTTTAAACTTAGTTGTGCTTCACCAAGGCATGCGAATATGTAGAAACTAGGGAAACAGATCGCAGCCGTGGCGAGAAGTCCCATCCATATTTTAAGTGGAGCTATCCACAGTTGACGTCCCATGGAAAAACTTCCGGCGACCAACCCGTATGCTATAAATCCCAAACTGAGTATTGCGAGAAACTTCAGAGTGATAATTCCGAAGTTTCCTTTGCAGAATCTCGAAATGATGGTTTCCGGCGATTTCAAGAGAGCTTCGACAATCTGGATCAGCGTGGGAGTTGTCCCTCTCGGAATAGGCGGCGGCTTGATTGAACCATTGTTCGCGTTTTCTTTTGTCGTTTCAACCGAAGCGACCGATTGCACCGCTTTTTCCGACGTTCTTTCTTCTTGTTTCATGACGGGCCTCCTTTTTTTCCGTTTTGCGGGATTCGCTTTTCATCCACTAATTTTGTTCTCAACAACGACGAGTTCGCTTTAGTTGGTATCTCATCAAGTTTTCAATTGAAAAGATTCCAGCATAAATGCCAAACCGTTTCGAAGAAATTGCCATCAAGCGGGTTGTTCCGGATAAACTCGACCGGTGCTGACGGGGTTCCGATAAATGGTCGCATAATCCAAGACAATTGCCCTCCGAGCAACAGATTTCCAGCCAGCCAGGAAAATAATATTCGAGCGGCCAAAGCGCCGCTGTTGTTGAGATGTTTCAAAAGGTTGAATAAACGCAGATTCGCCACGCCGCCGGCGAATGCGATGACAAATACGTCGGACAGGATAATTACGACATGCGCTTTTTGAACTTGATCGGAATATATTCCTGGCGCGTTGTAGACGAGAAAACAGCTCAAGGGAGAAAGGGCGCCAAGAATGACAGAGGCTAACGCGAAAGAGAGGCAAACAGCCTTGAATGAATCCACAAAACTCATTTTCGCACCAAGTAGTTGAGCCGTCATTCCATTGAGAAATCCATTGCCCAGCGTCGTTAAAAGAATGAGTAGTGGAAACTTCACAGCGACGTATATCGCTTGCTCCGGCGCTCTCCAAAGACCGATGCTCATCCCATAGGCGCCACTGCCAAAAACAATAAACACCACAGCCAACAATAGTTTCGCTCGCCAGTCGTCGTCCAACCATGATGCGAGGACCTTTGGCTCTCCGCGGCACAATTCGACCAAATTTTCCCAAAGATTCAATTTCATAATGAACTCCGAACATGTTTTTCGGGACTCTTCATCGTTGATAAAATACCTATGCCGCCGACTACGCAGAATCCTACGTCGCCGAGCCAGGGTGTAGCCGGAAGCCCCAGAATCGCTCCATGGGCGAATAAAACCGCACCCTCGATAATCATAAACCATCCCAAATACGGCGCGAGGGCCGCGAACTTCGCGGGATTCATCACCGGCAGCAGATACAGAAAACCAAGAAAAGCGAACACGCTCGACGCCATTCGCAGCCAGTAATCATACATAGGATCGGCATTCAACACTTCGGGAGATATTCCTCCAATATACCCGAGAATCTCAAATGCGGAATCTCCCGGCAAAAAGACCCACACAATGCAAATACCCCAACCCAGCGCCGAATAAACCAAAAACATTCTCAACAACATCTTCTTGGATAGTTCTATTTTCATATCAGTCTCCCGTTTGTCGCCCAAACTCGCGACGTTCAGTTTCGAAAATTCGCATTTTTGCGGCCGCGGCGCTTCCAGGGGCGGTTTCGGCGAAACCGCCCTACTCGGAAAAATTCCGCGACGACCGCGCATTCCACTCCGAACGGCAAATATCCGGAGTAACCCAGTATCGGCATTTCAAAGACTTCGCACTCATTCACAAACGGAACCTCGTATATCCATTTCGCCATACTTCGCCAATTCCACATCTCCCAGAAGAAACCGCAAATAAGCGCCGAAAACGCGAGAAGAGCGATCCTCCTCCAATCACCCTCCGCGACATCCGCGAAAATCGGTTTCCCTCCGGTCAAAAACACGAGTGATTCGAGGATTCCCAACGGCGCCACCCAAAGCATAGGAAAAAGGTAGTCCGGGAACACGCCGATAAACGCCAATCCCGCAGCGCAGACCGTCAAGACGCACCAAGCCGTTATCCGCGGGTTCCGCGGTTTGATTTTGATGAAATCATCCAAACCGAGCGAGATTCGCGGAAACGATTTCAACAGCTCGTATGTTCCGAGAACGGCCGGAAGCACCGTGGAGAACGCCAGCGTGGCGAATACGAAATACGAGAGAGCGTCCAAACTCTCTATCGCCGGATAATGCCAGTTCCGCGTGAATCTGTTCAAATACTCGAAAAACCACCAGAAAACGGCGCTCAAACCGAAAAGTCCGAAAAAATACCCGCGGCGTGACGCCATCATGCACTCTCCAGTCCTTATCCAGAGCAGGGAGTTGACGATTATTATGTACGAGAGCCACAATGGAGTGAAGGTGAAAATCTGAAAATCCGCGAATATCGCGAATCGCGTCCAGGAAACCGTCCAAAACAACGC
>JAADHT010000187.1 GCA_013151705.1 Kiritimatiellota bacterium
GGTCGAGCTGGAATCCGGTGATGCCGTCTTTCGTTCCGGCGACTTTGAAGTCCATATCGCCGTAATGATCCTCAGATCCCAAAATGTCGGTGATTAGAAGCGTTTTGCCGTCATTTCCTGTGACCAGTCCGCAGGAGATTCCCGCCACGGGGGCTTTTATCGGCACTCCGGCATCCATCAACGCGATTGTCGCACCGCAGATGCTGGCCATAGAAGTCGAGCCGTTCGAAGACATCACCTCGGAGACGCAACGCACCGTGTACTGATAGTCTTTGGGCATGACTTTGGCGACCGAGCGCTCGGCTAGGTTCCCGTGTCCTATCTCTCGTCTTCCCGGTCCCATTATGCGTCCGGCCTCGCCGACACTGAAGTTCGGGAAATTGTAGTGCAGATAAAAGCGTTTCTCGACATCGCCGATAATGGTGTCGGTAAGGATGGCGTCCCTCTTCTTGCCGAAGGTCGCTTGAACGAGCGCCTGGGTCTCGCCGCGTGAGAAAAGTCCGCTGCCGTGCGATCTGGGAAGCAGTCCCGCCTCAGCCGTGAGCGGACGCAATTCATCGAGCGCTCTTCCGTCCGAACGTTTGCCTTTTTCGAGCATGGCTTCGCGTACGGTCTCCTCTTCGAGTTGTTCGAAGGCGAATGAGATGTAACGGTCGAGTCCATCCACATCCGCGAATTTCGCGGATAGAGCTTTTTTCATCTCATTTTTGATCGCGCCCAGAGCCGCGTAGCGTTCATCTTTCGCATGGATGAAGCAAGCTTCCTCCAATTTTCCGGCGCAGAATTCTCTGATCGCCGCTAAAATCTCCTCGGGAACGGTGAAAACCACCGGGGTGTCTTTCGCTTTTCCCACTTTCTTGGTTAATTCGTTGATCAGAGCTATTTGCTCTTTGACGATTTCATTGGCGAAGACCAAAGAGTCGCGAAGATCCTCTTCGGAGCACTCGTCAGCGTCGCCTTCAATCATAATGGGTTTGTCGGCTAGACCGGAGTAGATAACCTCCATGTCGCTTTTTTCCATTTGCGAGCGGGTCGGATTGGCGATGAACTGCCCGTCGACGCGTCCAATTCTGAGTGAGCCCAATGGCCCGTTGAAGGGGAGGCTTGAGATCGAGAGGGAAACCGACGCGCCCAGCATAGCCAGGGTGTCCGGATTGTTCTCCTCGTCGGCGCTGAGCACCAACGCCTGGATTTGAACTTCGTTGAAGTATCCTTTCGGAAAGAGGGGGCGGATGGGTCTGTCCGTCATCCTGCAGACGAGAATCTCGTTGTCGCTGGGACGTCCTTCCCGTTTGATGTATCCACCCGGTATCCGGCCGGCCGCGCTGAATTTCTCGCGGTAGTCCACTTGTAGCGGGAAAAAGTCCGCTCCGTCGCGGGCCGATCCTCCACATGCGGTGACCAAAACGATTGTGTCTCCCATTCTAACCGTGCAGGCTCCGTTGGCCAGTCCAGCCAGTTTTCCCGTTCCGATTTCGATTGTTCTTCCGTCTTTCAACGTGTGAACGACTTTCTGTTCCATAATAAACTCCTTGTTTGAGGTTTGGAACCACGGCGTCGTCAAACGCGGACGTTGAATGGTAGATTGAAAAATGAGGTTTTCAGCTAGGATGGTAGCGGAATCGCGGTATCAAACACCGGAAACTTCCGGTTTTTGATAGCGTCCGAATTCCACAATATCCCGAGTGTGACGCTCAATGGTTCAAAAACACTATTCAATGTCGCGCGGTCGTCCGCGGAACCCGTATTGGTCCGCGGAAGACGCCGCATGATTATTTTTTCTTTATATTCAGCTTGTCGGCTATATCATTGTAGCTATGAAGGTTTTCCCTTTTCAAATACGCCATGAGCTTGCGGCGTTTGTTCACCATGGCGATAAGGCCCCGGCTGGAGTGTTTGTCCTTCTTGTTCGCCTTGAGATGTCCCGTCATTTCAGTGATTTTACGCGTCAGAAGCGCTACCTGCACTTCCGATGATCCCGTGTTCGTCTCACTACCGCCGAACTCTTTGATTATCGCCGATTTTTCCACTTTATCCATAATTCCGTTTGCGTCCTATAATTGAAAACCCGCTCCAATGGCGACCGCGCCATCGGCTGAAAACATACTCATCCAAAAGAATTGGATGAGCCCGTTTCGAATCCTCGCCCGAATGAGCGAAACGAAAAAGAATATACCTGAATGAAGTTTTTGCAAATTCGAAACGCGATTTTCTTCACATTTTTCATTAAAGTGTTGGGATCGGTTTGCATTGGATCGGTTTGCATTTTCCGGTTTTCCGGTGTAGGGTTCGAATGTACAAAATCCGGGTTCTTCAATTTTTTTAAGGGGAAAACGTCATGGAATCATCAAAGACGAAAATTGAAAGTTTCAAGACTATATCCAACGCCGAATCCACACTGAACCGAACGCTTGAAGGCGCGAAAACGGCTAAAAACGTTCCCGCTTCCCAAGATGGTCAGTTGCGTTGTTTCCAATTGGTTGACGAAGAATGGCGGTCGAAACAGTTCATGCCGAACGTTCAAACCGTTTCAATCGGTGCCGAGGGCATGGGCAACGAAATTGAAATCTCGGGAGACGACGTCGACAATCAGCATATGACCGCAAAAAAATTCAACGGTCGATGGTATTTGATGGAGGTGGGCAAGAAGGATTTGACCCGAGTCAATGGTGTTCCGGCCAGACAGGCGGTTCTGGCGTTGAATGAAAGCGTCGCCGTCTCGATCGGCGGGAATCCGCTTGTTTTCGACTATTCCATGGGGAGAGGGGGAAACGCGGTTTTGACAGCTGGACACCCCGGCCCTTCGGATTTCCACATCGAGGATTCAAAAGGCCTTAAATTTCCGTTCTCCGCCGAGACCGCTTGTTTGGTGGGGGCTAACCCTCTATGCGGATTATGCACCGGCGCCACGCTTTTTTTGGATAATTTCACGCAATCATCCGACAAACATTTTTTCAAGCGGCAATTCATTGGGGTTTTCTCCGTCATCAACTCGCGTTTGATGTTCGCGTCGTTTGACGAGTCTTTGACTCTCGACGGCAAACCCGCTCTCTCTCCGCAATCGGTATCGGATGGTTCGGAGCTCGCCGTCGGGCAATCCACCATCAAATTGAACGTGCCATCCGAGTTGACGGGGCCCGAACCGGTCGAAGTCCCGGATTCTCCGGGAGAATCGGTATTGGCGCTCCTACCCGTCTCGGATCCGAACAATGTTCTGCCGGACATCGAGATACCCGCGTCCATGCGCTCGATCACCATCGGAAGGTCGAGCAAAGTGTCGGATGTCGTCATATTGGAGCCGAATTTGTCGCGTAAGCACTCCCAATGCATAATATACGACAAAACCATAATGCTTTTCGACTGCGGAAGCAGCAACGGCACATTCGTGAACGGAGAGAAGATCACGAAAAAAACCATCCATCTCGGCGACACCGTCTCGTTCGGGGACGTATCCTATTTCTTTTGTTACGCCGGATAAACGCTTGTCGGTTTTTAGAAGCTCCTGAAAAACGAAAAGCGTTTATCCACTTCGGCGAAAGCGCCCAACCCTCATGCGTCGATGAGTTTCTCTCCGATTTTCCAGGCGGAGGCGAGTTTGCCGCCCAATCCGTGATACGAGCGGTCGTCCATGAAAAACAGTATCGGATCTAGTTTGGATGGAACGATGGTTCCATTTTCCAGGATCGACTCGTCGCAGTGAGTTTGAACGATTTTACCGATATAAACGTCATGCTCATGGAAATCGAAGGTTTTCAATAGTTCGCACTCCATGTTGACGGGACACTTCGAGATCATCGGAGCGCCGGAGTCGTCGCCAATGAACACATCGAACAGCGAGGCTTTATCCATTCTTTCTCCAGAGACGATTCCGCAGTAATCCACCTCGGTAACCATGTCAGTAGAGGGAATGTTCAGGCTGAACGCTTTGCTCTCTTTTATGCCGACGCATGAATAATGTTGCTGGTTGACGCTGATGGAGATCGTTCCCAAGTCCATTATTCCCAAGTGGGCGATCGTGATGAAGTTGGGTTTCCCGTTGACCATCGCGCCAACCAGCACGGTCGGCATTGGATAGAGGGCGTTGTGCGGTCCGAGTTTCGTCTTCATTGAAAAACCTCCTTGTTGTTATGCTGGTTTGGTAAAACCTTTTCCTTACGAGCCCATTGCAAAAGTCTGAACGACCGCGCGGCATCCCATTATGAGCGGTAGGTGGATTTTTCAAAGCGGCGCGCGAAATCCGCGCCTGCTAACGGCTTAATACAAAGTCATGTTGCCACGGTGCACGGCCTCGTCGTCGCCGGAACCGATCAAACAATGAAATTCCCGGGATTTCATGCCCGCTATTTTCACGAGATCCGTCGAGGAGTAGTTTACAAGTCCCCTGGCCACCGCCTCGCCGTCCTCATTCAGAATATCCACGACGTCGCCCCGCTGGAACTCCCTGGTCACTTTCAGGATTCCGGACGGAAGAAGGCTTTTTCCCTTGATCGACAGCGCCCTGACCGCTCCCGCGTCAACCACCAAAGCGCCGGCCGCGTCGGAAAAGAAGCCAAGCCACCTTTTTCGTCCGCTCATACGCTTGGCGCTAGTGGGAACGAACAACGTTCCTACATCCTCGCAATCGAGAATCCGCTTGACGATGTCGTCCCGCCGTCCGTCGGCGATGATCATCGGCTCACCGGCGCTCATGACCATTTTCGCCGCTTCGAGTTTCGTGCTCATTCCGCCTACTGACATCGCATCGTCATCGGTTCCGGTCGCGGATGCCATCATTTTCCGCGATATTGATTTGACCAAAGGAACGCGCGCGTCGAGTTCGCCTTTTCCGTTCACCGCGCGCAATCCGTCCACGGTCGTGAGAAGAATGGTAAGATCGGCTCTGGCCATCACCGCCAGAAGCGCCGCCAATTTGTCGTTGTCTCCAAATTTCAACTCGTCGATGGACACTGAGTCATTCTCGTTTATCACGGGAAGATTCCCTTGTTTCCAAAGTGCGTTGACGCAATTCAACACGTTCAAATAGCGCTTTTTGTCGCGGAGATCGTCGGATGTGAGCAAAAGCTGCGCGGCGTGAAATCCGCGTTCGGCGCAATTGCGCTCGTAGATCGACATTAAGCGGCTCTGCCCCAAAGCCGCCAAGGCCTGTATGTCCGCGAGTTTCGCGCTTCGTTTTTTCAGAGAAAGTATGCGCATACCCATACCGACCGCGCCGGAAGAGACCAGCATGACTCTTTTTCCGGAAGCCACGAGTGGCTCGAGCTGGGCGACTATCCTCGAAACGCTTTCGTCGTCCGGCAATAAGCGCGTTCCGACTTTCACGACGATCGTGCGCGCCCCGCCTATGAACTCTTTTCTCAATTTCAAATTGTCTTGCATAAAAACCCGTTACCGTTCACCGCCAAGACGCCAAGAGCTCCAAACCCGCTCGCGTCTTTGTCCAAGCGCGCGGCAAACCCCTGTTCGAAAAGGTCTCGCGACCAATACCCTATTTTCTTACGCTCCTTCTTCTTTCCGAGTTCCCAATCTTCTACGCATTGACGGCGGGAAATTTCGGAGATCGCGATCAAACAGCTAGTACACTACATCGCTTCCAAGGGATTTCCAGTGCGGAATCGTCAATGCTTCGTGTTTCGAGGACACCTATTTTTCCGCAACCCCCCTATGCGCCGCTTACGCATAAAAATTTGCGACGCGCCTCCGCGGACGCCTGTGGGACCAGGAAAGGGAATTGCTGGATTTTACATTAAACGCGCCGCTTTTTCCATTCGGCCCATCACTCCCATTTGGCCCATTCTCAAACGTCGACGCCGCGATTTTTTTATAAAACACCACATATTGCTGTTTGCATTTCACTTTCCACACTATACAGTGGTGTCGAAGCGACCGCTCCACCAAGTGGACCAATCTCGTTCGAAAAATAGCGCGGGCGTTTTTCGTGGCGTGAAAACGCGTCAGCCGGGACGGGCCTGTGTGTTTTCCCGCACATTTTTTTCAAGGGCGAGTTGAAACGAGCCGGGGGGTTGAGTTGAACGACAAATTCGAACGTTTTTTGGAGGATGCGGAACGTGGCGAAATGAAACGATCGCTCCGAGGGGTTTGTTCAATTTCCGCGAGGGAATGCCGGGTAGAAGGCGTTGATTCGCCATGTTTGGATTTCTCGTCCAACAACTACCTTGGAATCGCCGATCACCCGAAGTTGAAGGAGGAGGCGATCGGCTGGATAAGAAGATTCGGAACGTCGTTCAAGGCGTCGCGGCTTGTTTCGGGAACGAATCCGGCGCATCTCGAATTGGAGGAGTTGATCGCCGACTGGAAAGGTTCCGAGGCCGCTTTGCTGTTAGGTTCCGGATACATGGCGAACACAGGATTGATTCCGGCCTTGGCCGGGCGGAAGGACGCGATATTCGCGGACAAATTGAATCACGCCAGTCTCAACGCCGGAGCCGCTCTCTCGGGGGCGAAGCATATCCGCTACCGTCATAACGACTTGTGCGATCTTCGCGGAAAGTTTGCTACTTTCAACGAAAACCGCCTTGTCAAAAAGGGCGGTGGCGACTATGGTTCGGAAGGCGGATTGGTGATAATTTCGGATAGCGTTTTCAGCATGGACGGCGACATCGCGGATATCGCGGGGCTCGCGGAGCTCGCGGCCGCCGGCAACGCGGCGCTTTACATCGACGACGCCCATTCCACGGGTGTTTTCGGTGAAAAGGGAGAGGGTTTGGCGAAGCCGGGCGACGCGGATGTGGTAATGGGAACTTTCAGCAAAGGCATGGGTGCGTACGGAGCCTACGCCGCCTGCTCGAAAACGCTTCGGGATTATTTCGTGAACAAATGTGGTTCGTTCATCTATTCAACCGCGCCGCCGCCCGGCGTCTGCGGAGCCGTCTCCGCGGCGGTGAGGCTTGTTCAAACACCGGAGTTCCGCGAGATTCGCGGACGGTTGCTCGAGCTGGCGGCATGGTTCGCGAGGGAGGTAGCGGCGTTGGGGTTCGATACCGGCAAGACGGGCACGCCCATCGTTCCGGTCATCATTGGAGACGCGGCTAAGACCGTGCGGTTCTCGCGATATCTGCTTGACAACGGTGTTTTGGCGGTGGCGATCCGCCCGCCAACGGTTCCGGTCGGGTCGGCCAGATTGAGATTGTCGCTTAACGCGGAGCACACCAAGGAGGATTTGTCCAAGGTTTTGGAGTTGCTGGAAAGTGGGGCGGAAAAGGTGTTGAGCGCCTAAGTCCAGGAAAGAATCTTATTTTTCAACGTACGTAAACATAGCAAACACGGGAGCGGAAAAAATGCCGAAAGGAAGAGGGAAACAGCCGGAATTCTACGACATCGCGACGGAGATTTGGAACAGGAAATACCGCTACAAGGGGAACCAAAAGGATATTCCGGAGGACAAAACGGTCGAGGACACTCTCCACCGAGTCGCCAGAACGATCGCCGCCAACGAACAGAACGCCCGCCACTGGGAAAGCAAGTTCGAGGAGATTCTCATTCCCAAATATTTTCTGCCGGGCGGTCGGATAATAGCGAACGCCGGCACCCAGCGTTCCGAAGTGACGATGTTCAACTGCTACGTGATGAACTCCATAGAGGATTCCATCGAAGGGATTTTCGATACGGTCAAGGATTCAGCGGTGACCCAGAAACAGGGAGGAGGCGTCGGCTTCGACTTCTCCACGATACGCCCGAAAAACTCCCACATCAAGGGTTGCGAGGCGCAGTCGTCGGGCCCCATCAGCTTCATGCAGGTTCTTGACTCCACCTGCCGCACCATAATGAGTGCCGGGCAACGCCGCGGCGCGCAGATGGGCGTTATGCGCTGCGACCATCCCGACATCGAGGAGTTCGTAACGGCCAAACGAGGCAACGCGTCGCTTCAAATGTTCAATCTGTCGGTAGCGATAACCGAAAAATTCATGAATGCCGTGAAAAACAATTCCGACTGGGAACTATCGTTCAACGGCAATGTCCATAAAACCGTGCGCGCGACCGAGCTCTGGGAACTGATCATGAAATCGACATACGATTTCGCCGAGCCCGGATTCATTCTCATGGACCGGATCAACGAAATGAACAACCTCTACTACTGCGAGACGATCGCCGCGACGAATCCGTGCGGAGAACAACCGCTTCCGCCCTTCGGCGCCTGCCTGCTCGGCTCGCTCAACCTCACGAAATTCGTTAATAATCCTTTCGAGGAGAACGCCTCGGTGGATTACGACCTGATCGACTCGGTTACGCGCACCGCCGTGAGACTGCTCGACAACGTCATCGACATAAGCGGTTATCCTCTTCCGCAGCAGCGGGACGAGGCGCGTCGGAAACGCCGTATGGGCGTCGGCATAACGGGACTGGCCGACATGTTTATTTTCCTCGGAGTCAGGTACGGCTCCGCGAAATCCCTGGATATGGCTTCCGACATTATGAAAGCGATCACGAACGCGGCGTATGAGGGAAGCGTCGCCTTGGCGAAGGAAAAAGGATCGTTTCCTCTTCTCGAAGAGGCGAAATACTGCAGAAGCAAATTCATCCAAACTCTGCCCGACGAGATAATCGCCGGCATAAAACGGTACGGGTTGCGCAATTCACATTTGATCTCGATAGCTCCCACGGGCACCATTAGTCTTTTCGCGGACAATGTGTCAAGCGGTCTCGAACCGGTTTTCGCGTTCAGCTACAACCGCAGAATAAGAAACGGGGCGGAGGACGACTGCACTGAAGTGGAAGTGGTGGACTACGCCTATAAAAAGTATGTGGAGCACGTTGGAAAAACCGTGAAGGAAAAGGATTTGCCGGACTACTTCGTAACCTCCGACAGCGTTACTCCCGAAGAGCATGTCAACATACAGGCGGCATTGCAGCGGCACGTCGACAGTTCAATTTCGAAAACGATCAATGTTCCGGCGGATTATCCTTTTGACAAATTCAAGGATATCTATCTCTACGCGCACAGCAAAGGTTTGAAAGGATGCACAACTTTCAGACCTTCGGAGCACATCACCGGCGTTCTCACCAGGAAAGAGGATAAACAAGACGCCGCGGCGCTAGCGGACACGCCACCGCCGCGCATACCGGACCGTCCAAAGGAACTTGAAGGCACAACTTATAAAATCAAAACGCCTCTTTCGCCCGACGCCCTCTATCTGACCATCAACGATATCATCGACGAAGGCACCCGCCGTCCATACGAACTCTTCATCAACACGAAAAACCTTCAGCATTTGAGTTGGGTGGTGGCGATGACCCGGTTGATCTCGGCGGTATTCCGCAAAGAGAAACACCCCTCGTTTCTCGTCGAGGAGCTGAAAAGCATCTACGATCCGAACGGAGGATACTTCTCGGATGGCAAGTTCATTCCATCCCTCGCGGCCGACATCGGTCTCGTGATTGAAAAGCATCTCCAGAAAATCGGAATGATTGAAGAGAAAAAGAAGGCCGCCGTCGTCGATACGAAGAAAAAAGTCGAGAGGAACGACTCCAAATTCATGATTTGCCCGCAGTGCAACGAGAAAGGCCTCTATTCGTCCGAAAACTGCGTCAAATGCATCCTCTGCGGATACAGCAAGTGTGGATGAGGTTTCCGCATGACTCGCCGCTCGTGATCCGTGAAGTCTGAAGTGCGGACGAATAGGGGGAGGCGGTGGGTGGGAAGCGACGAGGAAATCGGTGACCAACGCCTCTTTCGATGCATGGCGGGGGGTGTCTTGGTATAGTTGCAACGAGCTCATTCTGCGCTCCACGTATCGCGTCGACGACCACACTTCGAGTCGTTATTACAGCTTCGGTTTTCGATTGGTTTTGTCCCGTATGGTCAAAAAACTCATCCGCGGGGAAAACTGATTGATTTTTTGGTATTTCGAGGTCGGCGAGTCTCGCGGATGGACTGTTTTTCCGCGAAATCCGCGGAAAATCTCGTCCGGAAGCTGTTTCAGCGTCGTTTTTCGCCGTTCCACGGCGTGCTTTTTGACATAAACACGTAGTGTCATATTTATATTTTCCGCGGAAAATATAAATCGCTCTTTGACAATTCGACGTTGCTCATTACAGGCATTGTGATTCGCAGGATTCGCGAATTATTCAGGACGCTTTTCGATAATAAAAGTTCAGCAGGCCGCCGAGAACGACTTCCCCGTCCTCGGACGCGGCGTGTCCGCCGACGCTCTCTCATGGTCCACCGAAGACCAGGGCGGCATTCCGAACAACAAAAAACTGTATATCGAGGGAGTCGAGACAAGCTCATCCCTCCGGAACGTTAAATTCAAAGCCGAAATGAAACTCCTCAGAGGCGGCTTTCCCGTGGACATCACCATCGAGGACGAACTCGACGCGACCGTGTTCAGACCGGACATCGTAATACAGAAACTCAATGAAGCCAAAGAGGAGAATCCGGGAGCGTTCATAGGATTCAAAACCGACCCCGTCAGAGCCGCGCTTCGATTCAAGCCCAAAGGAACGAAAGCGGAGCTCGTCAAACTGAAACAAGGGAAATTCACGCTCTCCAAAAAACGCCTGTACGGTTCCGAGTCCGGCGGCGACGTCAAGTTCTGGGAGGACGAGGGAAAGAAACGCGAATTGAAGAAAACCCGTAGGGTCAAAAAACTCATCCGCGGGGAAAACTGATTGATTTTTTGGTATTTCGAGGTTGGCGAGACTCGCGGAACACCTGTTTTTCCGCGAAACACGCGGAAAAACTCATCCGGAAGTTGTTTCAAC
>JAADHT010000073.1 GCA_013151705.1 Kiritimatiellota bacterium
AACACTAACAATGCCTGGCGCTCCGAACCGGAGCGCCAGGCGGTGTGCCATAAATTTAAATGCGACGATTCGGTGTTCGGTATTCCGAACGCCGAATCATTCTCTTCGTTAGTGTTCAGTTAGTGGTCGTTAGTGGTTAAAAAGGACTGCTGAACAGTTACGAAAAAATGATGAAATGAACTTTGTGCCTTCGTGGTTAAAACAACAAAGTCCTATATGATCGAGTTAATAAATGTGTTGGGTTTCCATATTCGAATGAAATTAGCGGTGCTTGCAAATCGCTGGTCAAGGTGTAGGTTCCGCATGGTGTTTTGCTTCACATCACTAAGGAGAGATGAGATGAACATGCGATTGAAAGGCGTGATACTGGCCGGCGGCACGGCCTCCAGGCTTTTTCCGTTGACGAAAGTCACCAACAAGCATCTGCTGCCGGTCGGTCCCAAGCCGATGATATACTACGCCATAGAAAAGCTGGTCGGAGCCGGCATAGAGGACGTTCTGGTGGTCACCGGAGTTCATCATGTGGGCAGTGTCGTAAATCTTCTGGGGTCGGGAAAGGATTTCAACTGTCGGTTCACATACAAAGTGCAGGACGAGGCTGGAGGAATAGCCCAAGCCCTCGGTCTCGCCGAGAACTTCGCGTCCGGATCGCCAGTCGCCGTCATTCTAGGCGACAACATCTTCCAGGATTCCCTGAAACAGCATGCCGAGGCGTACACCGAACAGGGCGGCGGCGCCAGAATACTCATAAAAGAGGTGAGCGATCCCGAACGCTTCGGAGTGGCTGAACTGGATGGCGACAAACTGCTCTCGATCGAGGAGAAACCGGAAAATCCGAAATCCAATTTCGCGGTGACCGGCATATATTTCTTCGACGGGGACGTGTACGACATAATACGGACTCTGAAACCATCCGGCCGTGGCGAAATGGAGATAACGGATGTGAACAACGACTACATCCGCCGGAGCAGAATGTCTTGCTCGCCGCTGAACGGCTGGTGGAGCGACGCCGGCACGTTCGCCTCGTTCGACTATGTCCAAAAGCTGGTCAAAGAGGCTCCACCGGAGTAGGAATATGAGCGGCGAGACTGAAAGGACGCTTCAAAAAATAGATGTTCGATTCGAATACGAGGTGGCTTTCACCGAGGATGTTTTCAACGCATCCAATCCGACGCTCGGAGAAATCGTGTCGAAACGTCCGGCCCCTTCCGTTCCGGTGCGCGTTATGTTCATCATCGAAAAGGAAATCGCGGAAAAGCATCCACGCGTCTCGGCGGACATATCCGAATACATCGCGGGGATGGGCGGAAACGTCGTATTGTCGTCCCCGCCCGCTATTCTCGCGGGTGGAGAGGAATTGAAAACGTTCAAACCCGTCGAGAGGCTGTGCGCGATATTCGCGGAAAACAAACTCTGCAGGCATTCGTTTGTCGGGGTAGTTGGCGGCGGCGCTTTCCTCGACGTCGTCGGCTTCGCCGCTTCGCTTGTCCACCGCGGCGTCCGCCAGATACGCTTTCCCACGACCACTTTGAGCCAAAACGATTCGGGAGTCGGCGTCAAAACCGGAATAAACATGTTCGGCAAGAAAAACTACGTCGGCACGTTCGCCCCGCCGTACGCCGTCGTCAACGACTCCCGGTTTCTGAGATCGCTTGAATACCGCGACTGGATTTCCGGCGTCCCCGAGGCGTTCAAGGTCGCGATGATAGCGGACGCCGACTTCTTCGACTTTCTGCTGGATTCGACCGCGAAACTCGCGGACCGCGACGAATCGACTATGTCGCGGTTGATACAGCGTTCCGCCAAACTGCATTTGAATTACATCGCGACTTCCGGCGATCCTTTCGAAACCGGCAGCGCCAGACCGCTCGATTTCGGACATTGGGCGGCGCACAAGCTCGAAAGCATGACCGACGGCGCCCTGCGGCATGGCGAGGCGGTTGGGATAGGTCTGCTCATCGACTCCCGCTACGCCGCCGATGCCGGTTTGCTGGATCGGGACGTGTGCGAGAAGGTGAGATCGGCGTTCAAGCTGATGGGGCTTCCACTCTTCCACGAGGCGCTTCTCGAAACGAAACCGACCGGAGAGTTGGCCGTTTTGGACGGCATCGAGGATTTCCGCGAGCACTTGGGCGGCGAACTGCATGTCACGTTACCAAATGGAATAGGTGAAAAACTCGAAGTCACGGCACTGGACAAGAATGGCTTGACCGAAATAATCCGCGCGTTGGCAAGATAAGCCCGTATATTTCTTGAAGCCAGCGCGGTGCGGATGGATTCCACGACTACCTCAAAGACGTTGGCTGGGGAGGATATGAGAGGGCGCACGGAATAGGCAACAACGACATTCATCCGGCGCCCAGTCCGCTCCCTCAAGAACATTGCGTCGACGCCTGGGTGGCATCTAAATCCATTGATTACATCAAACAACATAGAGAGGGAAATCCCGACAAACCGTTTTTTTGTTCATGTCGTTCACCAAACCCCACGCTCCATACGATCCGCCGGCACCGTACGGGACTTTTACGTCTCTTGTCTTTACGACGATCCCAGACAGATATGCATGATCGCCGATAAGAAGCGCAAGTACATCCACTCGCAAATCAACGGATTCGAGGAGATTTTCGACTTGGAGAACAATCCGAACAAGCTTTGCAACCTGATCGACGATCCGCGCGGAGCGTCCGTTCTGGCCGAAACTTAACGGCGCTTATCCAAAGGCACAGCTCACGCCGTTCCGTTTGTGGTTGAGGCCTCGCTTAGCCGGCTATCGCGTGGCTTTTTTATAGGCCAGTATACCGTTGACGAGTCCGTTGACGATTTTCGCCCGATACGAGCGATAGCCCAATCTCGCCTCCTCCGCGTTGTTCGAAAGAAACCCCGTCTCCACCAGGACGCCGGGACAGTTGATGTTTTTCAGCACGAAAAACCTTGCGAATTTCATTCCCCTGTCATTGGCTTTGGTCGCACGGATCAGATTCTTTTGTATTTCGTATGCGAATCTCGCATTTTCCTTGTCGTGGTTGTTACCTCTCAACTTGGAGGCTTGGGAGGTTCTTTCGGATGACGACGCCTCGCCGGCGGGGGTCATGCAATACGTCTCTATTCCGTGCGCCGCTTTGGATTTGGCGGAATTGCAGTGTATGGAAATAAAAATGTCGGGTTTGAGTTTCTCCGCCGAATTGGTTCTGTCTTTCAGGGAGGGGAATTTGTCCGCGCTCCGCGTCATAACTACCTTGAAACCCAAAGCCTTCAATCTTGTTTTCAACGCTTTCGCTATCAAAAGCGCGATATTTTTCTCCTTGTACCTAGCTCCCACTGCTCCAGTGTCCTGTTTGCCATGTCCCGGATCGATCATAACGGTGGTGAGTTTATGGCGATGCAACGCTCCTTTTCGGAGAATCGGATCGATTAACAGCAGAAAATCATGTTCGGAAACGAATGGCCTACCTCTGCTGAAAAAAGGAGCGTTCATAAAATTCACTTTCACTCCGTTGATGAATCCCGAACGTCTGTTGAAGGTAAACGACAATTGGGAATACCTGCTGCTCATTTCGCATTTTTTTTTGCCGACTCGCAGGCGCATTCCGTAATATCTCGCCACATCGCTCAGATACACATAGCGTTTTCCGTACGCCTTGGTGAAACGAATGTATTGAGCGTTTAGCGAGGAAGCGACAAAAATCATGGATAGAGAGAAGATTATAGTAGTTGTCAATCCATATTTTTTGCGAGGCGGTGAACACATCTGCACGTCATCTCCCTGGAACCGTTGACGCGTCGTTTGAAATCAACGTCGCGTCAATCATCGATCGTTTTTGATATTCAATTTCGGATTTCAACAATTTTTTCCGGCGCGTCGCGCTTACGGCGGTACACGACGAATCAATCGGCCGAAACAGGCCCGTCAGCAGGTCGCGGACAACGAACGCCACTCCCCAATCGTTCCAACACCCTCTCGAACGCCGAAATATACATCATTGCTCTTTCGAATACAATAAGCTATTTTAAATGATTTCGTTAATGAGTTTGCATCGTCTCGCAACACGGCGTAGATTGGGAGTTCTCAAACACGTTGATTGATGACTTGATTGTATAGGAATTTGTTATTTTAACCACAAAGGCACGAAAACGCTGAGTTCTTTTTATTATTTTTCTCTTTGCGCCTTTGAGTCTCCGTGGTTAAAGACAGTTCCGGCGACAGCCGGTTAAGTTCAAACAGGCGCTTGACGTCTTGGTGGTAAACAGTGGCAAAAGGAAAAGGAGTTTGTGATGGCCAGAGTCAAATTGGAGCTTCCGGAATCGTTTTTATTTTCGACTGAGATGCCGATTCGGATAACGGACATCAATTACGGGGGGCATTTGGGAAACGACGCGGTATTGTCCATAACCCACGAGGCCAGAGTCCGTTTTCTGGCGGAACACGGTTATTCGGAAATGGACACCTGCGGCGCGGGAATGATTCAGGCGGATGCCGCGGTCGTCTACAAATCCGAGGCGTTTTACAGCGACATCGTCAGAGTTTCCGTGGCGTTGGCGGATTTCACCTCGTCCGGCTGCGATTTCGTGTTTCTACTCGAAAACGCCGAAACCGGCAAGGAGATAGCGAGAGCGAAAACCGGGAACGTCTTCTACGACTACGAGCGCAAAAAACCAATGAGAGTACCCGAGCCCTTCGCCGCCAAATTCAAATAACGCTACGGAAAAAACAGGAACAAGACAACTCTCGCGGATAAAACGTCTCCCTGAATCCAAATTCGTTTTCAAAAATGTGAAAACCATGCGAAGAGCGCGGTCCTCGCCCCGAGTGGCTGGCAGAGGGAGGGATGTCCAATCAACCTCTTGCTGGCGCTTCTCCGGATTTTGCCGTGCGTTATATGTCTGGCCTTTTCTGTAAAACGCGCTATGTTAACCATTTCCTTTTTTAGGCGTAGTGGGTAGTAAGTTTCAAAAATCGCTTAATCAAGTTGAACCAGTCGCAAAAGTTTTCATCTCAAAATCTAAACGATGTCATGAAATCAAACAGCATATTGTTCAAAAACGCTGATGAGGCGGTGGAGCTTCCTGAAAGAGAAGTATCCGACCTCTTCCACGATTTGAATTTGGATCAAGTGCTCCATGAATTGTGTTCCGGTAAACACGATTATAATTTCGCCTCTTATTTCCGCATGCCCTTAAACGACGCGAAATCAATAAAGTTCCGTCAGGATGTTATGCGGGATTTCGAGAAAAAAGACGTGGCGAAGACTTTGAACGATTTTTCCGCGAAACTAGCCGAAAGCGAGCGTTATATGTCACTTTCACGGGAATCCCGATTCAAGGAATGCGAGGACGGGTGGTTTCTTGATGCCACTCTATCATACAAAACCGCCGTGACATCCCTTCAAGAAAGGCTCTCCAAGCATGACTTGAATTCCGAGGGATTGCTGGCCTGGCGGGAATGTCTGTCCGAATATGTCGCCAGCGGAAAATTCAATAAAATGGCGGAGCAGGCTGAAATCGTCAAGAAACGTTTGTCGGCGATCGGATATACGATAAGAATAAAGGAGAACACCTGCACCATTCGGAAACGCGCCGGTGAGACCGATCTCGAAACTGAAATCGACCGGACGTTCAGGAAATTCCAAGAAAATTCCGCGAAAGATTATCTGTCCGACGTCAAATTCAAATCTCTCGGGATGAACAGCGTCAGAGGCCGCGTGATCGAATGCGTCGCTAAACTCTATTCGAGGGAGTTCGAAGCGCTCCGCGAGTTTCGCGGCGAATTCGCTAATTTCATTGACGGACGAGTCAAAGAGTTCGACCGCGAATCACAATTTCTCCTGGCTTATCTCGACTACACCGCGCCGCTTAAAAAGAGGGGGCTTCCTTTCAGCTATCCGGAAATATCGGACTCGAAAAGCGATATCCGACTGGAAGGGATGTTCGATCTGGCGCTCGCCCATCAACTTCTTTCGCGGGACGAGCCTATGGTCCTCAACGAACTCCGTTTGGAACCCGGAGAGAGGATTCTCGTGGTATCCGGTCCAAATCAAGGCGGGAAAACGACTTTCGCCAGAGCGTTCGGCCAGACGCACTATCTCGCCAAACTGGGATTCCCCGTTCCGAGCCGGCGGACAACGCTGTTTCTTTGCGACCGCGTTCTGACGCACTTCGAGCGCGAGGAGCAAATCGCGAATTTGAGGGGCAAGCTGCAGGACGACCTCGTGCGAATTCATGACCTACTGAAACGGACCACGTCAGACTCCATTGTTATTTTGAACGAGATCTTCAACTCCACTACCCTCAAAGACGGCGTTTTTCTCGGCTGGAAAATTTTAGACGAGATATCCGGAAAAGACGCTTTGTGTCTATTCGTCACTTTCCTGGAGGAGCTTTCGAGGCCGATGCGAGACGGTGGGGCGCTGAAAGGGAAAATAGTCAGCCTGGTCAGCGTGGCGCATCCGGAAAATCCCGCCGAACGGACATATAAAATCGTCAGAAAACCGGCGGACGGTCGCGCCTACGCCAAAGTCATGGCAGAAAAACATCGCTTGACCCATGCCGGAATCAAGGAGCGGATACGACAATGAAAGCGTTCTTGATGTCGAAAAACGCCGATTTCAATCCGGAGCGAGACATCCCTTCGAATAGTGAGGATCTGGTCTCAGATCTGGAGTTGGACACGCTTTTCGACGCTATGGCTGACGGGGACGATTTTTTGCGTGACATCGCCCGTTCCTCCGTTTTGACGGGTTTGGACGACGTCGACACCGTCAAATACCGGCAGGACGCGTTGCGGGACTGCATGAACCATCCTGACATCATTCGAACCATCTACAACCTCCCTCTGACTTCGATTGAAAGAAAACGCGACCGCTGGCTGGGAATCCATAGCAAGTATCCCGCGAGCATATTGAGTAACGCCGTGAAAATGATAGATATGTTTCTCGATCTTTTGGCGGCTCTCGAAAAAATAGCGGTGGAACATTCGTCATCATTCGAATCGGAGTCGTTCTCCCGGTTTTTCGATATGGTGAAACGGGAATTGGGAAAGGATTATCTCGCGGAAATAGCCAATCGTTTGAAGGAACTCGCTTTTCGAGACGGTGTCCTGCTAAGCGCGGAGCTGGGCAAGGGCAACGAGCCCGGCGGCTACACGCTGGCCCGCGCTGAAAAAGGAGGAGGAGGGTGGTTGGAAAAAATATTCTCCAAAGGCGGGAATTCATATTCTTTTCAGATAAGTCCGCGGGACGTTCCCGGAGCCACCGCGCTGGCCGAACTCAAAGACGAGGGAGTGCGCGGAGCCGCCAATTCGCTGGCGAAATCCGCGGAGCACATCGAGTCGTTCTTCAACACGCTAAGAGTGGAACTCGCTTTTTATATATGTTGTTTGAACCTTGTTGACAAGTTGAACACTAAAAATATGAACGTTTGCATTCCGGATGTGATGCCCGTCTCCGATGAGGTTTTCAACTGCGAAGGCTTTTACGATCCATGTCTAGCCTTGACTACCAATGATCCAATTGTGCCGAATAAAGTCGCCGCCGATGGAAAACGTCTTGTAATGATCACCGGCGCGAACCAAGGAGGAAAATCGACCTTCATCAGAAGCGTCGGAGTGGCGAGCTTTATGAGTGGATGCGGAATGTTCGCTCCAGCC
Organism: Kiritimatiellota bacterium; assembly: GCA_013151705.1. Taxonomy (GTDB): domain Bacteria; phylum Verrucomicrobiota; class Lentisphaeria; order Victivallales; family JAADHT01; genus JAADHT01. Next base: position 7,643 of record JAADHT010000073.1, read on the forward strand.
GACTCGCTCTCCATCAGTTTGACCAGCGCCGTCTTCACGCATTTCAAACGCGAGGAGGACTCCTTGATGAAAAGCGGAAAACTGGACGAGGAATTGGCCAGGATGAGCTCGATTGTCGATTCGCTGAAAACCGGCTCGCTGCTGTTGATGAACGAGTCCTTCGCTTCGACGAACGAGCGCGAAGGTTCCGAAATAGCGACTTGGATAGTCGACGCGTTGATGGAACAAGGCGTCAGAGTCTTCTATGTGACGCATTTTTTCGAATTGGCGGACTCGTTTTACGGCCGGAAATTGAAAAACGCCTTGTTTTTGCGCTCCGAAAGAGAGGCGGACGGCAAACGCAGTTTCAAACTTGTCGAGAACGGCCCGCTGCAGACCAGTTTCGCCGAGGATATCTACCAGCGCGTCTTCAAACACTAGACCCTGTTCGAAAAGGTCTCGCAGCCATGTGGACACTTATTTCGAGTGTGAGGCCGCGTTTTTTCGCCGAGAATTCAATGCCTAAACATTGGGTTCTCGGCGAAAACCGCGGGATCACCCGAAAGAAGTGCCCACCCGAAGGGCTGACGCGGTCGAACGCCGTCTTCAGCCCGCGAT
>JAADHT010000057.1 GCA_013151705.1 Kiritimatiellota bacterium
CCTGACTCCCACTTCCGGCGTTGTCGAGCTGGATGGAGAGGGTATCACCGGAATCGCGGACGACAAACGTTCCCGATTGCTGGCGGTCGTCGGGCAGAACTCCCTCTCGCCGATGCCGTTCACCGTGCGTCAAGTCGTCGAGATGGGACGCTCCGCGCGAGTTTCGCGGTTCGCTCCGTTTTCGGACTCCGACAGGAGCGCTGTGGCGACCGCGCTGGCCGAAATGGACGTGGAGCGTTTCGCCGACAGAATGTTCAACGCTTTGAGCGGCGGCGAGAGGCAGAGAGCCAAAATAGCGGCGGCTCTAGCGCAGGAGCCGGAAGTCCTTTTGCTGGACGAGCCGACATCTCAACTTGATATGGGCCATGCGGTCAAACTTATGAAACACTTGAAGAAGGTGAACGAGGAGAGGGGGACGTCGATTTTGGTCGTATCGCACGACATTCAGCTTCTGTCCGGTTTCATGCGCGATTTCATTCTAATGAGAGACGGCGCCATACTGGCGTCCGGCAAACCGGAATCGGTCTTGATTCCATCTTTGGTCGCGGAAGCCTACGACTGCGAAGTCGAGATAACCCAATCGCCCTCCGGCGGGACAGTCATACTTCCGAGTCGAACGAGCGACCCGCGGGAATGAATGACGGCCTGGAAGGACCGTCCTACTGGGCGAGGCGCGGAAGAACTACGCCATGTGGCGGAACCTGAATTCCCGAAATGCTTCTTGTCAAAGTGAAGTTTTAACGTATACACAGTACTCGCTCGCACGCGCGGCTACAACAATTCGCCCTACAGTTTCTCCTTCAGCATTGCCACGACCATTTGCGGATTGGCTTTGCCTTTGCTGAGTTTCATAACCTGTCCTACGAAATACTGCAGCACCTTCTGGTTGCCGGTCCGGTACTGTTCAACTTGCGCCTGATTTTCGGTTATCGCCTGATCGACCAGAGATTCGATGGCGGAGGAATCCGATACTTGGAGAAGCCCCTTCGCCTCGATGATGGCCGCTGGAGAGCCGCCGTTTTGAAACATTTCGGTGAACACCTGTTTGGCTATTTTACCGCTGATCGTGCCTTTGTTGATAAGCTCCGCGAGTTCCGCGAGGTTCGCGGGCGGGACGGGGCATTCGGAAATCTCGTTCGCGGAGTTCGCTAGTTCGCGCAGCAGTTCGGAAATGATCCAGTTCGCGATTTGTTTCGGATTGGAGGATTTCGTCGCGGCCTTCTCGAAATAGTCGGCGACGGCCTTTTCATTGGTCAAGACCTCGGAATCGTATGGAGTTAAACCGAAATTCTCTATGAAACGCTGTTTTTTAGCGTCGGGGGTCTCCGGCATTTCAGCTCTTATCGCGTCTATCTCCTCATCGGAGAAGGTTATCGGCGTCAGATCCGGTTCCGGGAAATAACGGTAGTCGCTCTCAGTCTCCTTGACTCTCATCAAGTAAGTCGATCCTTTGTCGTCGTTCCAGCCGCGCGTCTCTTGTGAAAGGGGCGCTCCGGCATCCAGTTCGGCCGCCTGCCTGGCGATCTCGTGGTCTATCGCTCTGTGGATCGATCTGAAACTGTTGAGGTTTTTCAGCTCTATTTTGGTGCCGAACTCTTTTCGTCCGGCGGGTTTGAGCGATATGTTCACGTCGCAACGCAATTCCCCCTTCTCCATGTCGCAGTTGCTGATGTCGGCGTAGCGCATTATCCGCTTCAAAACCGTCAAATAGGCGTACGCCTCGTCCGCCGACGTCATATCCGGTTCGCTGACTATCTCCATGAGCGGCCCGCCGGCGCGGTTGAAGTCTATGCCCGACGATTTTGGGAAGTGAGTTGATTTCGCGACATCCTCCTCCAGATGTATCCTGGTTATGCCGATCGATTTTTCCGGTAGAGGCTCCCTGTCGGAGAAGCGTTTGCCCGAGATGAGGATATTGCCGGCCAGGCAGAACGGCAGGTCGTACTGGGATATCTGGTAGTTTTTCGGCATATCCGGGGAGAAGTAGCTTTTTCTGTCGAATTTGCTGAATTTGGAAATATCGCAGGAGGTCATTAGACCGGCCAGCACCGTTTTGCGTATCGCCTCTTTGTTGGGAACGGGCAGGACACCCGGATAGCCCATGCAGACCGGGCAGACCAAGGTGTTCGGCTCGGCGCCGTAGAGGTTGGCGCATGAGCAGAACATTTTACTCTCGGTTCGAACCTTCACGTGGACTTCAAGTCCTATGACAACATCGTATTTTTCCATACTGCGAATTCCTCAATATCACACCCGTTCGGGTAGGATTCCATCATCAATTTCAAAAACCTGAACGGTCGCGTTGCACATATTTCGAGCTTGCGACGGCATGCCGTCTCCCAAAAGTAAGACGAGCGTTCCACCTCGTTATCCAGGGATGTCGCCCTGAAAGGAGCGACCTTCTATGAGCATCTAGTACTGTGTATACACAGTACTAGTTTCAAACGCATGCGAGACGGATAACAGTTTCTCCTCGCCCAAAGCTGGGCCCATCAACTGTACTCCCACCGGCATTCCGTCGGAGGCGCTGTTCCCCGCTGGAAGGCTTATGCCGCAAAAGCCCGTCAGATTCAATGAGATCGTATAGATGTCCGCCAAATACATTTGAAGCGGATCCGACGCGAACTCTCCGGATTTGAACGCCGTGGTCGGGGTGGTCGGAGAGAGCATAATGTCGCACTTTTCGAACGCCGCCTCGAAATCCTCTCTTATCAGAGTGCGGGCCTTTTGGGCTTTCAAATAGTACGCGTCGTAGTATCCGCTGCTCAAAACGAAGGTTCCAAGCAATATTCTGCGTTTGACCTCCTCGCCGAAACCGTCTCCTCTGGATTTGAGGTAGGTTTCCATCAGATCCAAGGCGTCGACGCTGCGCTGGCCGTAGCGAATTCCGTCGAATCTCGCGAGATTCGCGGACGCTTCGGCGGTGGCTATCACGTAGTACGCCGCCACGGCGAATTCCGCATGCGGAAGAGATACGGCGACGGTCTCCGCCCCCATATCTTTGAATTTGGCTATCGCCTCGTCCACGACCTTTTCAACGTCGGCATCCAACCCGTCCCGCTCGAAATATTCTTTCGGCAACCCGATTTTAATCCCTTTCAAGTCCATTGGCTCGGCCAGTGTGTCCGCGAGACTCGCGGATTCGAGATTCAGAGAGGTCGAGTCTTTCGGGTCGTGCCCGGATATCGCGTCCAAAAGCAACGCCGCGTCCCGCGTGTCGCGGGTTATCGGCCCGATCTGATCCAGAGAGGACGCGAAAGCGACCAGTCCGTATCTTGAGACTCGACCGTAGGTGGGCTTCAATCCGACCACTCCGCAGAAGGATGCGGGTTGGCGAATGGAGCCCCCGGTATCGGAACCCAGAGCGGCGGGAACCTCCCCGGCCGCGACCGCGGCGGCGGAACCACCGCTTGATCCTCCGGGCACTCGGGTGGTGTCGCGGGGATTCGCGGTTTTCGCGAAGGCGCTGTTCTCGCAGGTGGAGCCCATAGCGAACTCGTCCATATTGGCGCGTCCGAATGGAATTATTCCGGCCGCGCGCATTTTAGCGACCACGGTGGCGTCGTACGGAGATGTTACGTTGGAGAGTATTTTGGAGGCGCAGGAGCATACGCTTCCCTCCTCCATAATATTGTCTTTGAGCGCGACGGGAACTCCGTCGAGAGGCGACAAGGAATCGCCTCTAGTCCGGCGCGAGTCGGCCTCGACGGCCATTTTCAGGATTTTCTCCACGTCCACCGAGATAAAAGCTTGAATGGAGGGTTCCATCTGTTCTGTTTTGCCGAGAAAGGCTTCGCACACCTCCACCGAGGTTACGGCGCCATCGTTCAACGACTTCGAAATTTCATGCAACGTTTTTTCCATAATCGGTCGATTGTTAATGCGGTTTTTGTTGATTATTCAAGCAGCCGCGAGTGATCAATGTTTGCTCCAAGTTAGTTTCACGTACTCGTTTATGTTATGATAAGATCTCGACAACAGGCTCAACCCCGAGGCCTGACGATGTTTTCCTTTTGTTTTCTTTTTAGGACCGCGTTTCAAGACGTGGTGTATGCCGCGGGAGTTGCAGATGATCTGACAATAGCGGTGTGATTTTGGTTCAGGCATGATCATTGTCTCAAAACAATCATCGCTCCATATCGGTCCGACGCCAATTGTTTCACATTTATTTTTCAAGTCCTCCACTTGTTTTTCCTGAGCTATGAGGCCAATGAGAAGATACTTTTTCGAGAACGCCATTCGAGTCAGACTCCCACGTCAATCACTTTGGGAACTTTTATCAGCTCGTCGTCGATGGTTTCGGGGGCGTTGGAGATGAAGGCTTCCCTGGGGAAAGAGGCGTCCGCTCTGTCGTTCCGGACCACATTCGTCAGGGCGGCGGCATGCGCCATTGGTTCGACTCCCTCCACATCCAGTTCCGACAGAACGTTCACGTATGCCACTATTTTCTCCATATCGATTCGAAGCGAATCCTTCTCGGTTTCCCCCAACTCGAGTCTCGCGAGATTCGCGATCGAATCCAAATCAAACGATGATGATTGCTCGCTCATGACTCGCCGGTCTCCTCTCTGGTCAATGGAAGGATAATCCTGAATGTTGTTCCTTTGCCGACTTCGCTTTCGACTTGAATGTCGCCACCGTATTTCTTCACGGTGTTCAAACAGGAATGCAAACCGTATCCTCTGGAGGAATGCTCCTCATTGCTTTTCGTCGAAAAACCGAATTTGAAAATATTTTCGCAGACATCCTCCGGCATTCCCGGCCCGTTGTCCACCACCTCCGCCACGACGTCCTTGATATCGTTTTTTTCAACCCGTTTGAGAACGACTCGCAACGCATGTTTCTTCTTGGTGTCCTTCTCGCTGTCCATTGCCTCGACAGCGTTTTTTATGAGGTTCATAAAAACTTGGGTCATCATCGAGGTGTCGATGAGAACCTGCGGCACTTCATCCTCGTATTCCGTGGAAATGCTGACATCGTGTTTGTTGCAGGTTTCCTCGAATATTTTAACCGATGAGTCGATGACGCTGGATAGTGAAACCATATTTTCCGTTCCCAACTCTCCGACGAAATGTTGCTGAAGCTCGATGATTTCGCTTATGTGCTTGAGTTTCTCGGAAAGCGAATCCAAGAGGACTGAAGAGTCATCCTTTGTTTTCGAGATATGCCCGAGAAGCTCTTTCATTATGTCGAGATACTGACTGCCGACATCGTCTTTGAGAAGAAAATCCTGTAGTTTGCCCGAGTCCAAGTTGGCTTGTATCTGCGGCAGCAACTCGTTGAGAATCAGCGTCTCGGGAGAGTCTTTCGAATGCACCGAGCATTTCTGAAGAAGCTCATGCACCGAAAGTTTCGCCACGGTAACCGCGTTTCCGATGTTGTGGATGATACCGGCGGAAACTTGCATCATTCCCTCTTCGCGGGCGGTCTGAACCTGTTCCTCGTATTCCCTTCTTTCGCGGAAGGCTCTTATCGCCTCCATGCTCAAAGTCGCTATCTCATTTAATCTCGCGAGATAGTGCCCATCCTCATCGGTCAGCTTGTACATATCGAAATCATCGCCCGAAATGACGAACACCAGAGCCGTCAACTCACTTCTGACGTAGACCGGGGAGATTATCAGATGAGCCACTTTGGACTTGAAGAAATCCGGTAGGAAATCGGGATGCTCGTCATGGGAATACAAATATTTCTTGTCTTTGAGTAATGGTTTGACATCTTCTGGAGCGAACGGAATGAGCAACTCCTGGAAAAAAGCGGAGTGGCGGCGGGGATGTGCCAGAAGTTGTTGCTCCACTTGAGCGGGAACGTCGCGTAGCGGGGGGAAGGTTCCAGCTACGGCGCAACCGACGAATTCGCCGTTTTCGTCAATCGTCACCACCGCCGCGCCGGTGCCCTGCAACGCGCGTACGGCGTATTCAATGAATTTAGCGAGGAAAGTGGAATCGCTTATGTCGCTGTCTATCACCTCGCCGGACAGACCTAGAATGGCTGCTGTGGCTTTCCTCTCTTTCGACATCTGTCTGGAATGATCGTACAACTGCCTTTTAGCGATGACATAACGGGCGTGAGCGCCTATCAAAACCATGCTCAAGCAGACAATCGCGGCGATGAGAACAACTGTTGCGGTCATAGCGTCACGCGCTCCTTCTGGCCTTTTTATTCTTTTCTGTTTTCACTCCCGGCTTCTCTTGGAGGGAAAACGGAGCCAATCCGTCGATGGCCTCTTTGGTTATCACGTATTCGGTTATACCATCGCATGACGGAGCCTCGAACATCACATCGAGCATAATCGATTCGATCAATGAGCGCAATCCGCGCGCTCCAGTCCCTTTCTTGACCGCATTCTCCGCGATGGCCTCTATGGCGTCGTCGGAGAATTTCAACTCGATGTTCTCCATAGCCAGGAGCTTGACGTATTGTTTCGTCAACGCGTTTTTCGGCTCTGTCAGTATCCTTTTCAGCTCGTGGACTGACAAATCATGCAGCGGAACGGTAATTGGAATGCGCCCCACGAATTCCGGAATGAGTCCGAATTTGAGGAGATCCTCCGGCTCCAAATGACTCAAAACGTTTTTTTCGTCCAACTCCTCGTCGAGTATTTTTTTATCATCCGTCTTGGTGAAGCGACTGAATCCCAGCACCTGCTTGCCTATCCTCCGCTGAACGATCTTGTCAAGCCCCACGAAAGCGCCGGCGCAAAGAAAGAGGATGTTGGTGGTGTCCACCTGCAGGTATTCCTGGTGCGGATGTTTTCTCCCGCCTTTGGGGGGCACGTTGGCAACCGTTCCCTCTATTATTTTCAGCAAGGCCTGTTGCACACCTTCGCCGGAGACATCCCGGGTGATGGAGACGTTTTCGGTTCGACGCGCCACCTTGTCGATTTCATCGATGTAGATTATTCCGATCTGCGCGCGTTTCACGTCATAGTCGGCGGCTTGAACCAGGCGCAGAATGATGTTCTCTACATCCTCGCCGACGTATCCCGCTTCCGTCACGGTCGTGGCATCGCAGATGCAGAACGGCACATCCATCATCCGAGCCAGCGTTTTGGCCAGGAGCGTTTTTCCCGAACCCGTCGGGCCGAGCAGCAGAACGTTGCTTTTCTCTATCTCGACTCCGTCGTCCTTGGCTGATTTCGCGGAATATTGGCTTGTAAGCCTTTTGTAGTGGTTGTGAACCGCCACCGACAGCACCTTTTTGGCGAATTGCTGACCTATCACGTATTCATCGAGTTTAGCGAGAATATGTTTGGGATTGGGGGTTTTCAATTTTGACAGATCGAGTTTCTTGGTGCCGCTTTTGCCTTGCGGAGCGGAGTCTCCATCGAACATGCCGAGGCATATGTCAACGCAGTCTCTGCAAATCGCCGAGCCGGTGGGGCTGGAAATCATTTGCCCGACCTTGCTCGAGGGTCTGCCGCAAAAAGAGCATACGGCGTCCGGACCTTTCGGTTTATTATTGTTGTTACGTGGCATATTATCACCTTGAATTATCTATGTGGAACCAGTTGTGTCGCAAAATACAAGAGTCTCTCAAGAGTGCTCATCTTATCGACGCGAAAAAAAGAGTCTAGCACACTTTTCATAAAAAACAAGGCGTTTTCAATGGAAAAATTGACGGCTGCCAAACTTCTCGGACGAAAAACGAGGTGGCGAAGAAAATCGACAAACGCGCGGCAACAACTTCCGATTCGAAAAGACAAACGCTTTTTCGTATTAACAAGACCCTGTTCGAGCAGGGGCTAACAAAACTTCGTTTAGCCCGTTGGCCAATCAACGCCTTTTAACTGATTTGGTCGGACAGTTTCGCATACATGCGCCGCATCGCACGCAAATCGCCGGGTCTATTTCATGTTGTTCGAGCGGAATCGAGGTTACGGCGTCGACAGGGCAGTTTTGAGCGCAGATGGAACATCCTATGCAGTCGGTGGTTATGAAATAACGGGTTAGCGTCTTGCAAACTCCGGCGGGGCATCTTCCTTCAACATGCGCGTCGAACTCATCTCGGAAATACCGAATCGCGGTCAATACGGGATTCGGTGCTGAAACACCCAAACCGCATGCGCTTCCCACCCGTACCCTTTCTCCCAAATCGAGCAATTCGTCCACATCTCCTTTTTTCCCGCGTCCCTCGCATAAATCCTCCAGAATCTCCAGCATTCGCTCATTCGCTTGGTTCCGACCCGACAGAAAACGCATTTACCGCACGACTCCTTCTGAATGAATGAGAGAAAATAGCGGGCGATGTCCACGACGCAATCGTTTTCGTCCAGCACGACCAACCCTCCGGACCCCATCATTCCCCCAAGTTCAGTCAAGCGCTCGTAGTCGATCCGCGTGTCGAACAAACTTTTCGGAATGCAGGCGCCTGACGGCCCCCCGATCAACACCGCCTTCGCTTTGGCGTCGTTTTGAATTCCGCCTCCGATGTCATAGATTATTTTCTTGAGGGTTGTTCCCATCGGAACCTCGACGAGTCCGCCGCGGCGTATTCTTCCCGCCAAAGCGAAGGTTTTGACACCGCGGCTGTTCTCGGTGCCCACATCCGCGAACTTCGCGGGTCCATTGGCGACGATCCACGGCGCGGAAGCGAAGGTTTCGACGTTGTTCACCAGTGTCGGTTTTCCGCGGAAACCGCGTTCGGCGGGGTAGGGGGGGCGGACGGAGGGAGTCCCGCGGCGTCCCTCCAAGGCGGCTATCAACGCGGTCTCCTCGCCGCAGATGAAAGCTCCGGCGCCCTTGACGACCCGAATGTTCAACTTTTTACCGCTTCCGCATGCGTCGTCTCCCAGAAATCCGCGGGATTCGCAGACGCTTATCGCTTTCTGGACGTTTCCGGCGGCTAGCGGATATTCGGCTCTGACATAGACGATTCCCTCGTCGGCTCCGACCACCAGCATAGCTATGATCATTCCCTCTATCACCTTGAAAGGAAACGACTCCAGGATCATCCTGTCCATAAAGGCGCCTGGATCGCCCTCGTCGCCGTTGCAGATGACGTATTTGACATCGTCTGCGGCGTCCTTCACCATTCTCCATTTGTCGGCGACCGGGAATCCGCCGCCGCCGCGTCCGCGCAATCCGGAACGCTTGATTTCATCCAGAATGGATTCGGGAGAGAATCCGTCGCTATTCGGCTTGAAAAGCGAGAAGCCGTTCCCGGCGAGATACTCGTCCATGCTCAACGGTGAAAGAGCGCCGGCGTTTTCGGTTACGACGGAGTCGCGGCATGCGCTTTCAATGGAGTTGTCCAAAATGTATCTGGTCGGCGCCGTGGCCTCTTCCGGTCCGCCCAACAGGGAGTCTAAAAGAGAGTATGCGGCGACTGAAAGCCTGGCTCCTGGTGATTCGGGGCGCAGATGACGAATCAGCGCGATTCTCGCGGTTTCCGGCGTGACCGAGCCGTAAACGAATGATTCGCCGTCGGAGAGCTTCAAATCGAGCAGCGGAGCGGCGAAAGAGCGTCCGGTGCAACCGACCTCCTTCAATTTCAAAGGCAGGGAGAACTCGTCGATCATGCGTTCGATCTCATCCGCGACTTTCGTGGAACCGGCCGCCTGGCAGCTGGAGCAGAGGCAAAGTCTGGCCTCGGCGTAGTCGCTGGAAACCCGCTCCGCCCGCGAAGTTCGCAAACGAGTTTTTTTCTCTTTGAGAAAATCGGAGATCACGCCGGCGACGCCGGCCGGGGTCAGATTGCCGTATATCACATCGTCGATCCTGACGGCCGGAGCGATCATGCAACAGCCAAGACACGCCACCTCCTCGATGGTGAACAGCATTTCAGGGTCGGTGTCGCCGTGTTCGGGAATTTTAAGAAAGGATTTGAACGCGTCGAGAATTTCAGGGGCGCCTTTGACATGGCAGGCCGTGCCGATACATACTCCTATAATGTGTCTGCCGGTCGGACGAGTTCTGAATTCGGAATAAAAAGTCGCCACGGATACGATATCCGACGCAGTGATCTCGGACGCGTCCGCCAATTCGACGAGGGTCTCCTCGGAAAGGTATCCGGCTTCCGTTTGAATCCGCCTCAAAAGAGGAATCAGATTCTCACGCCCGTCTCCAATCTCCCTGATTATCCTCTGTAAATCCACCAAACTCACTCCAAAACATTGTTTGCGCAAAGTGCGAAATCACGTGGAAAACGTGAAATTCCAGCGGAAGTAAGACGGTACTTCCAAGCCGTAATTTCCCCTCGCGCCATGCGCTTGACGGGTAAACACGTTGTCTCTTGGGAGAATGTCGCCCTAAAAGGAGCGACCTGCTAAAATCCTCGGCGAGCTCTGCCGAAGCGGATCAGAGTTCCAGGAGCTGTTCGGCGTTTTTTCTCGCGACTTTCGCGAAAACCTCTTCGCTTATCGCCCCCTTCTTTCGGGCGATCCCGCGACTTCCGCGGTCTCATAACAATAACAAGCGGAAAGAGTTTTTCAAGGTATGGTATCAGATTGGATTCTAGCGGATTCAGGTTGAAAGAACTGAAATGAGGTGTAGGATCTCATATTGAAGTTCTATGAATTGGAGAAAACGGATGCCTTCGAAGTTGGCGGAGCGGGAAATAAACGAATTATGAACTGGATTGATTATGATGAGGCCGATGAGAGATAAAACGGGAGTTTCGATAGGGAAATCGATCGTTTTCATCGCGCTGGTATTGTGCGCCGCCGCGCTTCGGATGGCGGAAGCCGACGGAGCGTCGTCTCTATGGACCGACGAGTTCGCCACATATTGGATCGCTTCCGCGTCGACGCTTGCGGAATGTTTTCAGAGGGCGTCGCTCACCCAGGGGCAATATCCGTTGTATTTTCTTTTGGAATGGTGCGTTCTGCGACTTTTTTCGGCGAGTGAGTTCTCGTTGCGTCTGCTGTCGCTTGCCGCGTCTTCGGTTTCCGCCGGAGTCGTCTATTTGATCGCTTCAAAGTTGATGGAATCCGGAATGTTCGCTGATTCGCCAGTGGTCGCCGTTTCGCCGGAAAGTCCCGCGTCATCTTCTTGCGCTAAATACACTGAAGAAACGGTT
>JAADHT010000026.1 GCA_013151705.1 Kiritimatiellota bacterium
AATTGACATTTACGGAGATGATATCGAGACCATTAAAACAAAATCGAACGAGACGGATTTATCCAGCATGCACACTGACAATCAACGCGCCACTCAACTTGAACACCAGCAAAAACAGGAGGAGCAATGAACTTGTTCAAAAAAAAGAGGCTGAATATCGAAGAAGAGGTGGAGTTTCTCTTCGACAATGACTTGGAACGCCAGAAAAAACTGCGAAACGAAAAAATCGACTTCCAAACAATGAAATTCATAAACTTGGTGATTTTGGGATTTGTCGTTTTCTTCTTCCTGAAGGAATTGAAAGGGAGTCCCGGCTTCGTCTATCTCTATTTATGGCTAATCATTATTACTGTTTGGGGACTTTTCACTCCGAGCGACAAACTGAAATATCTCCATGCTATCGATTTGTTGAAACGCAGATTCAAAGAGAATGAAAACGCTTGTCTTAACTCAGACGATGGTTCGGGAGACACCGAATAAGAACTCTTCAATCGGGATGTTTGTGGATGATTATATTGAAAACCGCGCTTTGGGTGATCGCAGGATTGTTTGTTCTCGTCTGACTCAACGCCATAAGAGCCTCTCTTGTTTTGAACAAGAACTAGATGGAATCCGCATCACTCAACTCGGATGCTACTACTGACGAATCCGAGATGGTGGCACTTTCCCTTGGGCGTTGCCCGCGGCTAAACTGCGGTTGCCCCGTTGGGGCGAGGGGGGTATCAGCCTCCAAAAAACTCAAAATTATCATAAAGTCAAGTCAGATGGTTGGTCTACGGAACATGCGAATGAATGTAAATACGCCGCGACGCGGGAGTAAGTCGCTCCTTTTAGGGCGACATTGGGGGGATGACGAGGTGGAGCGCTCGTCGTCCTTTTAGGAAACAATTACGTTTAAAGCGTGGCTAACACCGAGAGGTTTTCGCTGAAAACGGGATTTCCTTTCACAATGGTCCCCATGATTTTTCCGCGGAACTCGCGGCCGTCGAACGGAGTGTTCGTCGATTTCGAGTGGAATTTCGAGCTGTCGACCACGTGTTTCGCTTCGGGTGAGAATATCGTGATGTCGGCCATCGCTCCTTCAGTTAAGGTTCCGGCTTCGACGCCAAGAATTCCAGCCGGGCCGGTCGTGAATTTCGCTACCAGCTCCGGCAACGTCAAACGCTTGGATTCCACCAGCTCCGTGAAACAGACGGGGAACGCCGTCTCCAAGCCGACAATTCCGAACGGGGCGTAGTCGAATTCCACGAGTTTCGAGGTTTTCGTGTGCGGAGCGTGATCGGTGGCGATGGCCTCGATGGTGCCGTCCGCCAGACCTTCGATTATGGTTTGGCGATGCTCCTCCGACATCAACGGCGGCTTCATTTTGAAATTGGAGTCGAACGATTTCAGATTCTCGTCTGTGAGCGATATGTGATGCGGAGTCGCTTCGGCCGTAACCTTGACTCCTCTTTTACGCGCTTCTCTGACTTGTCTCACACTACCCGCCGAACTGATATGCTGAATATGCACCCTGGTGTCCGTCATTTCGGCGAGAATCAGGTCGCGGGCCACCATCAACTCCTCCGAGGCGGCTGGAATGCCGCGGAGACCAAGCAGGGTGGACCAATGTCCTTCGTGCATCACCCCGTCGCCCGCGAGAACGTCGTCTTCGCAATGATCGAAAACCGGCAGGTCGAACGATGACGCGTATTCCATAATGTGCCGCATCAACTCGTGATTTTGAACACATCGACCGTCATCGGTCAATGCGACCACGCCAAACTGCTTCAAGCTGCCGATGCTGGTCATCTCCTCGCCTTTCAAGTCTTTGGTGAGCGACGCGCATAAAAACACGTTCACCACTCCCTCTTCGTTGGCGTGTTTACGGATGTATTCCAGCGTGCCGGCGTTGTCGGCCACCGGCGAGGTGTTGGGCATAGCCACAATGGAAGTGAATCCTCCGGCGGCGGCGGCCGTCGTCGCGGTTGTTATTGTTTCCGCGTCGGTGTTGCCGGGTTGCCTGAGGTGAGTGTGGAGGTCTATGAACCCCGGGGCCGCGACGCAACCGGATATATCGACGCGCTCCGCATCCGGAATCGTGGACGGATCGACGATTCTTCCGTCGCTCACGCCAATCTCTTTTTCGCTGTCGGTTCCGGAGATCGGATCAATCACTCTTCCATTCGCCAACACGTATTTATTGTTTTCAGCCATTGAAGTCAACCTCCGAATAAGATGTTTCCAATGCGGCGACTTTCATCGAGATAGCGTCGCTTCATCCCAAATATACTTCGGAATTCGAAATAAACAATACGTCAAGTCATTGATTTTCAATTATCGAGGCTTGATCTTCACTCTTCCGCAGGTATGATAACTCGTGTCTGAACCAGTGCGACCATCTCCCCAAAAAGGTTGTTGCTTATTAGAATACAATCTGATCCGGAATTTTTCGATTAAACTCGACGGGTGATTGTTTTGTTTCAAATAGATAGAAATAACGGGATTCCACTGCGACACCAGTTGCGCGAAGGATTGCTCAAGCATGCTTCGACTCTCGGAGTTGGAGCTAAAATGCCGACGGAGGAGGAACTCTGCGCGACATTCTCGGTCGCTAGAATGACCCCGTGAGCGGAGCGTTGATACACCATTGCGCCCATTACGACCATCCATATCTGCGGGCCTACCGCTTCGCCGTCAAGCGAAACTCTCCATCACTCGCCCCCGTTTTAACCGAGCGGAATTCGACTCGGCGATAGCTGCTTAATTTTGTGTTTCTCGAAAGTCCTCCCCGCGTCTTTTGTTAACTCCTCTATGAACATCGCTGCTACATTTTTGCAAAATAAATGAGGCTAGCCAACCTCAAAAAAAAATCGGCAATATCCGACTAACGAACGCTAACGGGGAAGGAAGTAATGTTTTGCCATTCGACACGAGCGGGAAATCAGCGGGAAAGATGGAGGGCGTTTATCGTCCGCTGATGGGGGAGCGGGATTTTCCGAAAAAGGCCATGACCTTCTGCAGATCCTCCCAGACGTCCTTTTTCGACGACGGATTTCTCAGCAGATACGCCGGATGGAATGTGGGCATGACTTTTATTCCGTTGTAGTCCAGCCAATTGCCTCTGGCGCGGGTGATGCCGGTCCTTCCCATAAGGTATTTCAACGCTATCGCGCCTAGCAGAACGATAACTTTCGGTTCGACCAGTTCGATCTGCCTGCGCAAAAACGGCAGACATGCCGTGGCCTCATCGTCCTCCGGATTGCGGTTTCCCGGCGGATGGCATTTGATTATGTTGGCTATGAACACTTCGGAACGCGAAAAACGCATCGCGTTTATCATTTTGGTGAGCAACTGACCGGCTTCGCCCACGAACGGCACGCCTTGCCGATCCTCATCCCGACCAGGCCCCTCGCCGATGAACATAAGGTCCGCGTTGGCGGAGCCCGCTCCGAAGACGACGTTCTTCCGGTTGGAGCGCAACGGACAACCCACGCATTCGCGAACGGCCTCAAAAAGAGCGTTCATATCCATTCGAGCCACATTTTCCGGAGGAACGGCTTGAAACGTCGGAGGAGTCCGCGGGGACGCTTCCAATCGAAAATCGGCGGCGGGAACTTGAACCCGCTGAATTGGCTCGGGAGCGGCGCTTGCCGCGTCCTGAGGCATGTCCGTATGGAACTCGTCGAGAATCTCCCGCGGAATATTCGCGAATTTCGCGGTTTCCGCCTCAACGGTCAGTGTTTTGGAAATGTCGTCTAAAATGGAGGAATCCTGAACGCGGCTCATTTGCTTATCCTTGATCTTGTGGAGACAACGTGACGCGAATAAGCGGAAACATAGCACCTTTTTACCGCGGTTCAACGCGGTGCCGGGGAATTTCCGGAGTCGTTATGGAATGGTGTTCTCTATTCGCTTTTTAAAGTTCACCGTCTAATTCCAGCATTTTCGTCATTCCGCGGCGATCGAGTCGATTTCCGCTGAAAATCCAATTTTTTCAGGTTGATTTGGAAAAAAATGGAAAAAAAAACGGTTTTTTTTGTTTTTCATCTTGACATACCACTATTTTTCAGTAGAGTTACGCCCCGCTTCTTGCGTCCCCATCGTCTAGAGGCCTAGGACACTGGGTTTTCATCCCAGCAACAGGGGTTCGAATCCCCTTGGGGATGCCATCACCTTTTTTAAGCATTTTTCACCATCGCTTCGCTGGATGGAAAACGCGTAGGCGCGTTCGAGAAGTAGTCGCCGCGCGGATGCTTGAAGAGAAGCGCCGGCTCGGGCCTCATCCCGGGCCTTCCAGTCTCGAGACTCGATGGCTCGACGCGCTCCAAAGACGTCTCCGGGATTAAACCCGGTGGATTCGGATGCTTATCCTCTTCGTATTTACCCAATTCCGTGTCGGAAGTGTGCTAGAACAGGCTGCAATTCAAATTTCGCGGACGGCGTGTCTGGCGGCGTGGCAGTTGAGGTTCACGGCGACGGGTAGCGAGGCGATGTGGCACGGATGGTTTTCTATGTGCGCCGCCAAAGCGGTGTTGCGCCCTCCGAGTCCCTGGGGACCGATGCCCGAGCGGTTGATTCGCTCCAGAATCTCGGTTTCCAACGCGGCGTACTCCTCGTTCGGATTCCTCGAGCCTATCTCGCGCAGCAGCGCTTTTTTCGCGAGAATCGCGCATTTCTCGAAGGTCCCGCCCACTCCGACGCCCACCACCACCGGTGGACAAGGATTGCCGCCCGCGCGGACGACGGTGTCCACGACGAAATCCACGACTCCCGCGCGCCCTTGGGAGGGTTTGAGCATGGCGATCGCGCTCATATTCTCCGAGCCGCCGCCTTTCGGGGCGAGAGTTACGCGGAGTTTGTCGCCCGGCACCAAAGTCAAGTGGATAACGGGAGGGGTGTTGTCGCCGGTGTTCTCGCGGTTGAAGATCGGATCCCGGACTATCGATTTGCGAAGGAATCCGCGTTCATAGCCTAGGGCCGTTCCTTCGGTCAGCGCGTCCTCCAGGATTCCTCCCGCGACTCTCGCGTCCACTCCCATTTCGATGAAGAAAACCGCGAATCCCGTATCCTGGCATATCGGACAACCCGTAGTCTCCGCGATCTCCGCGTTTTTCAGGCAATCTGCGAGAATAGCGGCTCCCAACGGAGACGTCTCGCCGCCTTTTCCGATCTTGATGGCGGTTTTGACGTCGTCGGGCAGGCGCGTGGCGGCTTTTTCGCAAAGCTCAGCCGTCCTCTCGACGATCAAATCGTAGTCTATTTCCCTCATTTCGTTATAGTCCTCAGTTATCGGCTGAGCGCTGCCTTCGGTTGCCGGGGCGCTCGCCACTCTCCAGTCCGAATGACGCATTTTCAGAGCTGCGACGCCGGAAGAGGGCACTTGCGCATTCGAATTACCTAATGGTAGGACACCGTCCGCGAAAGCGCCCTGCCATTTTTGCGAATTTCGATATTCGGAGTAAGAGTGGACGGCCTGGAAGGATCGTCCTACTCTCTCCGAGTCAATGTTTGGATGTTATTATCGTATCGACGCACCCCAGCGACGGATCCGTGTTCGGGTAGTCCAGATTGAAATGCAGTCCTCTGCTCTCCTTGCGGGAGATCGCCGAGTCGATAATGATTTCCGCCACCGAGGTGATGTTGCGCAGCTCTATCAAGTCCGGCGTAACTATGAAATCCCAATAATATTTCTCTATCTCTTTGCGTATGTTCTTTATTCGGGTTTTGGCGCGTTCGAGTCGTTTGTCGGTGCGGACGATCCCCACGTAGTCCCACATGAACTGCCGTATCTCCTCCCAGTTGTGCGTTATGACGACCAGCTCGTCGGAATCGGTGGCGTCCCCGGAACTCCATGCCGGAATGGTGCCGGTCGGACGACCGCGTTTAATATCCGCGTTTCTCGCATCCATGTCATCGGCCGCGAGTTCCGCGACCACCATCGCCTCGAGGAGGCTGTTGCTCGCCAGCCGGTTCGCTCCGTGAAATCCGGTGCAAGCGTTTTCGCCGATGGCGTACAATCCCGGGATCCCCGTATAGCCCCGCACGTCGGTTTTGACTCCGCCGCAACAGTAGTGGGCCGCCGGAACAACCGGAATGACAGCTTCGGCCATATTGAAGCCTGCCTCCAGGCATTTATCGAAAATGTTAGGAAAACGTTTCCGCAAAAATCCCTCGCTTTGGTGTCGAATGTCGAGGTAGGCGCATTCCCGACCGGTTTTCTTCAACTCGTTGTCTATCGCCCTGGCCACGATGTCACGCGGCGCGAGACTCGCGAGTTCATGATACCCGTCCATAAACTCCCGCAAATCTCCATTGGCGTCATAGCGCTTGAGCACGGCGCCCTCGCCGCGGACGGCTTCGCTTATGAGGAAGGAGCGCTCCTTCTCGTGGTGGAGTATGGTGGGATGGAATTGATAGAATTCCATGTTGGCGATTGGAACATGCGCTCGGTAGCACATAGCCACTCCGCCACCGCATGACACGTCGGGATTACTGGAGTACAGGTAGACCTTGCCGGCGCCGCCGGCAGCCACGACGGTGCAAACGGAAATGAAAGTTGAAACAGCGTTGGATGCCACATCCAAAACGTAGGCGCCCAGCGCATGATCCTCGCCGAGCCATCCCAAACGCCGCGCCGTGATTAGGTCTATGGCCACATGATGCTCGAAAATCTCTATTGCCTGTTTCGCCCGACAAGCCGCCACGAGCGTCCGCTCCAGCTCCTCTCCGGTGATGTCGCCGGCATGGATCACGCGTCGTTTTTTGTGTCCGCCCTCGCGCCCTAGGTGAAATTCGTTTTTGTGGGCGGCATCCCCCATGTCGCCGCGGGTCGTGAAAACAGCTCCCAGTTCGATAATGTGCCGTATCGCCGCAGGGCCGTTTCCCACTATCGTTCTGACCGCCTCCTCGTCGCAAAGCCCGGCTCCGGCATCGAGAGTGTCCGCGACATGCTCCTCGAAAGTATCGGAATGATCCAGAACGCACGCCACGCCACCTTGAGCGTATTTTGTGTTGGCCTCGTCCACCTCGCGCCTGGTGACAACCGCCACGCTGCCGCGTTCCGACAATCGCAGAGCCGTCGTCAAACCGGCGATTCCGCTGCCTATCACCAAAAAATCGAAATTCAAGATTTTGCTCATGTTGTTGGTCCCATCGCGGTTTGCGCGCCTCGGAAACAAGAGCTCTCCATCAGACAGGGATTCAGCGCGGTTCCATATTGGCGCCAAGCGCGAATCCGAGGGAGATGATGCCAAGTTGGTCGCCAAGGACAAAGTTAGCATGTCGCCAAAACGAATCAAGACCGGTTCCGAAAACATTATGAATGCAATCTTTCTCACATTTCTCACCGAGAATATTGAATAGAATGCAAACGGTAGTAAATTCAAACATCATATAATTTGGATTGGAGAAAATAAATCTTATGAATAAGGGAAAAAATTGGATGCCATTGTTGATTGCGTTGTCTATGTTTTGCTTTTGTTTGACTTCGGCGGCGGGAGTTTTGCTTCCCGGATTTTTCAGCGACGACATGGTGTTGCAACGTGGAGTCGAACTGAAAATTTTCGGGGACGGGACTCCTGGAGAGCAGGTTGCCGTGGCGTTCAACGGCCGGAAGCAAGCGGTGTGGCCTGACGAGAAAAGTGGCGAATGGATCGTGAAGGATCCGATCCGATAACCCGCGTGAGATATGGTTGCGCGAACAACCCTCTCCGCTCTCTATGGGGCAAAAACGGATTGCCAGTTCTTCCATTCGATAGGAAAGTCAAACCCGAAAAGTGAAGTTGTCGATGAAAAAACATACCAAACCTGGACGTTCTGCTTTGACGGCGCTGATCATTGCAGCGGCTTTCGCGGGTGGAGGTTGCTCCACATTCATCAGCGCACGCTCCCAAAAAAAGGCGATGATGGCGAACTACGAGACGGGTGATTTCAAAGCCGCCGAGCAAGTAGCCGCGGATTACGCGGAGAAACGCGCGGGCACTGGGGACGAACTTATGTGGCTTTACGAGGAGGGCGCCGCGAAATTCGCGGTTGCCGACTACAAGGGAAGCATCGCCGCTTTCGAACGCGCTGAAAAAATCATCTATGATTACGAGCATCGGGCGAGAATAAGCGCGAGAGACGGATTTTCGGAAACAGCGGCTTT
>JAADHT010000024.1 GCA_013151705.1 Kiritimatiellota bacterium
CCACACGGCGCGTTTGAATGCCCCCCGGCTACGGCACGCTGGCTTCGCGCAAAAACCGGGCGAATGTGTTGCGGAAAAGGGCGGGCGAGGACGCTCCGCCCGACTACTCACCATTTCAAGAGCATGCAGTCGCCGTAGCTGAAAAAACGGAACCCCGCGTTTTTGGCTTCCTCGTAAGCGGAGAGGACATCGTCAAGTTCCGCGAAAGTCGCGACAAGCATGAGCAGAGTGCTTTTCGGGAGGTGGAAATTGGTCAACAGCATGTCAACGGCTTTGGGTTTGAGAGGCGACCGCAGAAAGATATCCGTCGTACCGCTCTTCGCCTCGACAAATCCATTCTCGCCAGCGCACGTCTCCAAGACGCGGACGCTCGTCGTTCCAACCGCGAAAATCCTTCCGCCGCCTCTTCGTGTAAGATTTATTATTCCAGCGTTTTCAGAAGTCAAGGTGAAACGTTCGGAATGCATCTCGTGCTCGTCGGGATTCTCCACCGACACCGGCCGAAATGTGCCGGGCCCGACATGCAGCGTGACCTCCGCTTTCCGGACTCCCTTCTCCGCGAGTTCCGCGAGCATGGTGTCGGTGAAATGGAGTCCGGCGGTCGGAGCGGCGACAGCGCCCGGCTCTTTGGCGAAAACGGTCTGGTAGCGAGTGGAATCCGAATCGACATCGGAACGTTTGATATAAGGAGGCAACGGAGTGTGTCCGAACCGGGTTTCTATTTCATTTGAAAAGATCGGATCGAAAGAGACATCGAAAGTGCCGTCACCGTTGACGCTCTCGACGACGACGCGGACTTCGCGTCCAACCCCTTGGAAACCGGAGTCCGGATTCCGCTCAACCGAAGATGAAGATACAAGCGACTCCGCCTCGTCGTTGGAAATCAACTCAACCACGGTTCCCGACCGCACTCGTTTGCCGGGTTTGATGAAAGCCTTCCATCGAACCGCGGACGCGTCAACGGGCATAGTGAGGAAAATTTCAATTTTAGCGCCTGTTTCCGACTTGCGGCCGAAAAATCTGGCTCGGACGACCTTGGTGTTGTTTAGAACGACGCAGTCGTCCGGGGACAAATAATCCGGCAGGTCGGAAAATCCGCGAATCTCGCGGGCTCCCGTTCGCCGGTCGAGCACCATCATGCGCGATTCACCGCGGTTCTTCGGGGGAAATTGCGCGATAAGCTCCTCTGGCAAGTCGTAATTAAAATCAGAAGTCAACACGTGGTGTTTCCTTTAGGAGAGAAAAAACGAATAACAAAGACACCACTCCAAAAATTTCTCGAACTTCCCCGCGGATACTTCAACTCGAAACCTTCTCGAGTAGGGTTTAGACCTGTTCGAAAAGGTCTCGCAGCCATGCGAGCCAGTTGCAAAAGTCTGAGCGAACCGCGTTGCGAGCGCATGAGGCGCGGACCTCGCGCACCGCTTTGAAAAATCCACCTACCGCTCATAATGGGATGCCGCACGGTCGTTCAGACTTTTGCAACTGGCTCATGCGTCCATTTATTTCGAGTTTGCGAGGCCGTCGTCTTCAGCCCGGGAATCGGACGCGTCCTTGTCGTCAACGACGACAGAGCCATCCGCGGTTTCCGCGGACAAATCACCGGAAGGCGTTTCGGGCGACTCAACCTTGTCCACGCCATCCAAGCCCAGCGATAGTTGGGCATCTCCGGATTCCGCCACGGGAGTCTCAAGCGTCGACGCCAATTTATCAACACCGTCCAAAGTGGCGGCCTCGCCCGACTCGCCCGCGTTTTCCGCCGATTCAGCGTCGCAATCGCCGTCCGCCTCGCCCAAATCGACCTCCGCGACCTTCGCGGCGCCCGTGATGTAGTCGCCATCCTGTTTGAAGCGCATTATCCTGACGCCTTTGGACGCGCGGCCAACGGTGCGCACCTCGTCCGCCGGAATTCTGGTCATCTGACCTTTCACGGTAGTCAGGATGATCTCGTCGCCCTCGGCGACCTGAATAGCGCCAACGACCGACTCCCCTTCGGGAAGTTTTATATTGACGACACCTTTAGCCGCGCGATGGGTTTTTCTATACGTGCTCACATAGCTCCGTTTGCCCATTCCGCCATTAGAGATAACGAGTATCTCGGGACCGCCTTTCTCCTGGGCCTCGTCGTCGGACTCGAATTCCTCCAGTTTCGGCACTATCTCCATACTGACAATCGAATCGCCTTTGATTTTGAAACGCATGGATGTCACGCCGCGGGCGGTCCGTCCCATCGGACGAATCTCGCTCTCGAGGAAACGGCACGCCATGCCGTTTTTAGTGGCGAGTATTATCTCGCTGTCGCCATCGCTGACGGCGGCGCCGATCAAATCGTCGTCCTCGTTTATACTCAAAGCTCGTATCCCGGCCTTTCTGAGGTTTTTGAAGGCGGAAAGGGCCGTTTTTTTGATGTATCCCATTCTGGACTCCATGACCAGGAAGAGATCATCGCGCTCCAAATCCTCGCGGGCTACAGTCAACATGGCCCTGACAAGTTCTCCGGATTGGATTTTAATCATATTGACAATCGCCCTGCCTTTGCCGGTGCGCGCTCCCTCCGGAATCTCATAAACGTTCAACCAATGCATAAAGCCGCGATCGGTAATGAAGAAAATGACGTCATGACTGTCAGCGTTGAAAAGGTGTTCTACGTAATCCTCCTCTTTCATCTCCATGCCGATGACCCCTTTGCCGCCTCTATGCTGCGTTCTATAGGTGTCCGCCGGCACTCGTTTTATGTAGCCCGTGTTGGAGACGGTGATGACGCAGGAATGGCGGGGGATGAGATCGGCTATGTTTATGTCGCTCTCGTCGGTGGTAAGTTCCGTGCGGCGCTCGTCCCCGTATTTGTCGCGCACCTCGATCAACTCCTCCTTGACGACGTCTAGTCTCATTTCACGACTGGCCAAAAGCGATTCGAGGTATTCTATGCGCTTCATAACCTCGGCGTATTCCTGTTCCAACACCTCTATCGCCAAACCGGTCAACTGATGCAGTCTCATCTCCAGAATGGCGGAAGCCTGTTTGCCCGAAAGATTGAAACGTGAGATCAAGGACTCGGCGGCCAGTTCTTTCGTACGTGAACCGCGGATGATTTTAACTATCTCATCAATATTTTTGACGGCTATCAGCAACCCCTCGAGTATATGCGCTCTGGCCTCGGCTTTGTTCAACTCGAACCGCGCGCGTCTGGTTATCACCTCGAGGCGATGGTCTATGTACGCTTGAAGCAGCTGCCGCAAGTTCATGATCCTCGGGCGATTGTGATCGACGACGAGCGTCGTGCAACCAAATGAGTTCTCTAGAGCCGTATGCGCGTAAAGCTGGTTCAAAACGACATTGGCCATGGCGTTCTTCTTGATATCGACCACGATTCGGATGCCCGCGCGCCGACTGGTCTCGTCCCTCAAGGCTGAAATACCTGTTATTTTCTTCTCGTTCACGAGATCGGCGATTTTCTTGACGAGATTCTCTTTGTTCACCGCGTACGGAATCTCGGTGACGATTATCCGCTCCTTGCCGTTCGTTTCGGTGATTTCCGCTTTGGCTCGGAGTTTGAGTACTCCTTTTCCCGTCTCGTAGAGTCTTCTGATCTCGCTTATTCCGCAAAGAGTCGCCCCGGTAGGGAAGTCCGGCCCCGGCATATGGCGCATCAAATCCGTCACGGAGGCCGCCGGATCGTCCATCAAAGCGATAGTGGCATTTATCACCTCCGCGAGGTTATGAGGTGGAATACTGGTCGCCATACCCACTCCGATACCAGTGGTTCCGTTGACGAGAAGGTTCGGGAATTTCGCCGGCAGCACAATCGGCTCCATCGTGGATTCATCGAATGTCGGCATCATATCAACGGTGGCTTTGGCGATGTCGGCCAAAAGCTCCTCGGCCAGACGCTCCATCCGGCATTCGGTATAGCGATAGGCGGCCGCGGGGTCGCCGTCGATGCTACCGAAGTTTCCCTGTCCGTCTATCAGCGTGGCGCGCATGGCGAAATCCTGGGCCATCCTGACCAAAGTGTCGTATACCGATGAATCTCCGTGCGGATGGTAGTTACCGATGACTTCACCTACGACTTTGGCGCTTTTAGTGTATGAATGGCCTTTTGTAAGCCCCAGCTGATGCATGGCGTAGAGAATTCTTCGATTGCCTGGCTTCAAGCCGTCCCTCACATCCGGAATTGCGCGTCCGACGTTGACGCTCAACGAGTACTGCAGATACGCCGTGTGCATTATGTCTTCAATGGTAACGGGAATGTCGTTCATCTGGATATCACTCATTTTTCACCAATATTTTATGTTTCTAAAAAAGGGTCGAAGGCGCTTCGCGGCCGCGTTGAAAACCGACCTGACCCGACGGGAGTAACCGGACGCGCTTCAAGCGGTACGACAGAGTACACCATTTTCATCTTTTAGCAAGCGGAGAAAGAAGAGTTTTGGCGATAAAAACGCGGTCCGAGCGAATTAAAAAGAAATCATGCGCCGCCATGCGCGGAGACTTCTTCCCGATCATACTCCAAATTTATCGTGATTCGCCATTTCAGCATTGGTAAAATCCGGTTTCGGGGATATTTTTCGCTGACTTCGGAGCCGCTCTTCGAATGCGGAGTCGGCGGCGCGTACAGAGCTTTTAGGAAAACAATGAGCATTTACGATCTTCAGAAAAACGACACCGGCGTGATAACAGCCCTGCGCGGGGGACGCGAATTCAAAATGCGACTTTCATCGCTAGGAGTTGTCAAAGGAGCCGAATTCAGGCTCAAAGCGGTTACCATCCAACGCAACACCCTCGAGATAGAGATCAACAACTCGTTGATAGCTTTGCGTCGAGGCGAGGCGATGAAAATAGAGGTGGAGAAGTGTCCCGGATAACCATAGCGCTTGTAGGCCAGCCCAACGTCGGCAAAAGCATGTTGGCGAACGCGATGGGGGACACCCATCTGCGGGTCGGCAACTTCGGTGGCGTGACCGTCGAGAAGATCGAGGTGACTTTCAAACATGGCGATTATGAATTCGTGATGGTCGATCTTCCAGGCAGCTACTCTCTTAACGATTTCACCCAAGAGGAATCCATCACCAGGAAATTTTTGACCGACGAGGAATACGACCTCGTCTTGAATGTGACGGACGCGACCAACCTCGAACGCAATCTATACCTCACGACGGAGCTTCTCGGTCTGAATAAAAAGCTCGTGATAGCGCTCAATATGATGGACGAGGCCGATTCCGAGGGAATAGAGATAGACTCGAATCAACTGGAGACGATCCTTGGAGCCCCGATCGTCGAAGTGAGCGCCGCGAAGAAAACGGGTATCGACGATTTACTTAAAACACTGATTGAAACCCACGAAAAAGCCCCGCGGCCGCCAAAACTGCGCTTCTCTCCTTTCATCGAACGCGAAATCAACGGAATAGTGGAATTTCTCAAGGAGAGAAGGTTCAAACGTCCCGAAGGACTCCACGCATTGGCGAAAAAACTCCTGCAGGCCGATGAGGAGGCCTACAAAACACTGCACGACAAACCCATTTTCGCGGAGCTTCAACCGCTTCTCACCAGAGCGCTCGACAACATACGCACGCAGGCCGGCACAAAAGATATGGAAGAGACTTTCTCGGACGAGCGAGTCGCGTTCGCGAAAGGCGCGGTGACCGAAACGGTGCGGACACCCCCTTCGACCCGCGAAACCCTCACCCATAAAATCGATGTGATACTCATTCATCCGCTGTTCGGTCTTCCGATATTTCTTCTTTTGATGCTTACCCTTTTCCAGTTGACATTCTCTTTAGGGGCGGTTCCGCAGGAATGGATCGGCGATCTCTTCGCGCTTCTCGCGAAAGGTGTCAGAAATCTTCTCGGCGACAACAATTTCTCAAGAGTAATAGCCGATGGAGCCCTCTCCGGGGTCGGAGCCGTCGTCATGTTCCTACCCAACATACTCATACTCTTTTTCGGGATAGCCCTGTTGGAGACGACAGGATATATGAGCCGGGTAGCGTTTCTGCTCGACGGATTCTTCCACAAATTCGGACTGCATGGAAAAAGTTTCATTCCGCTGGTGACGGGATTCGGCTGCACCGTCCCGGCGTACATGGCCGCGAGAACGTTGAAAAACGAAAAGGACAGGATATTGACGCTTTTCGTCCTGGGATTCGTGAGTTGCAGCGCCAGACTGCCAATCTACGTCCTCTTCATCGGAGCCTTTTTCCCGTATGGCAACGCCGGGCTGATTTTATTCGTCATATACCTCGCAGGCGCGTTTTTCGCGCTTTTCGCGGCCAAAATACTGAAAATGACGGCGTTCAAAGGATCAAACGAACCGTTCGTGATGGAAATGCCGAAATACAGACTACCGACGTTCAAACTGCTTTGGCGGACGGTTTACGCGCAATCACTAAGTTACCTGAAAAAAGCCGGAACATTCATTCTGGCGGCGTCGATCATAATCTGGTTCGCCAGCAATTATCCGAAAACGGACACGAAAGACTCGTCCATCGCCATTGAGAACAGTTATCTCGGACAATTCGGAAAACTCACCCAGCCGTTTTTCGCGCCACTAGGTTTCGACTGGAAAATGAGTGTCGCTCTCGAGGCCGGGCTCGCGGCGAAAGAGGTTGTGGTATCCACCATGGCAGTGTTGCACGGGGTAGCCAACAATGTGGCTAAAAACGATGACAACGAACGTCTGCTTCAGACACTTCGGAATCAAATCCCCCTGCCAACCGCCGTTGCTTTCATTGTTTTCGTGATGCTCTATCTGCCTTGTTTCGCGGCGTCGTCGGTGTTCGCGCGGGAGGCCGGTGGCTGGAAATATCTGGGCTGTCTCTTCGTGTTCACAACAGCCGTGGCGTGGCTGGCCGCCTTCGCCGCGAAACTCGCGACGGCGGCTTTGGTTTGAATAATTCGGAACGCGTCGCCACCGCGAACCGCGGGATCGAGCATAATCACATCGAGCATAATCACGCGGGAAGTGTCGAGTTGCGGGAATGCGGGAAACATAGGGAATATAGGAAATGCGGGAAAAATCACTTGAAGAAACAATAGTTGACGTATTGGAGCGGGATTTCGAGATACCCAAAGAGAAATTGCTTCCAGACGCCGCGTTGTTCTCCGATCTCGAGTTGGACAGTCTTGACATCGTCGATTTGATCGTGGCCTTGGAGAAGGCGTTCGACATAAAAATACGAACGGAAGCGGCTCAAGCGTTCAGGGATGTAAGAACACTTGGCGATCTCTATGCCGCGGTACGAAAAATGCGGGATGATTTCAAAGACGCGGACTCCTCGATTCAAGGTTCCTGAAGCGTCACCTTGCAAACGCGAAGCTTGAACGAATAGCCATCACGCTCCTCTTCGGAAACACCGAGCACCGCCGGAGGCGATGCCGCCCTACTCGGGAAAAGCCTCTCTTTGGCGACTCCCGCGATGTATGCGATGTCGGCGGCAATCTTGATGAACTCCAATCGAAAAAGAGAGACGATCAATGACCACAGCCGCCTGAAAACTCGGTGGATGAAAGGTTTGCGCTCCTCGAAAGCGCCTTCGTCGTAGCCGTCTCCCAACTCCAAAACTCGGTCGGGATACATGCGCGAGGCGTATCCCGATCCCAGACCGTTGCGGTAGTACATCCTCACGACCTTCCAGAAGCCGTCCGGTATCAAATGGCTTATCCACGTGTCCGCGATTATCGCGACCCGCTTTCCGGCGTCTCGGACTTTTTTGCGCAAAACAGGATCAAGCCCCCTCACCAGTTCCTCGTCCTCGCCGCCGATTTCCAGAAAAAGCTCTCTCGGCATCAGAAGACAGGGATGCTGTACCATATCGGAGTCGACGGTCCGCTCCTGGACGGGAAAAAAGCGCCTCGGAATCTCCCTCATCGCGCGTTTCTGAAAATCGCTGGCGGTTTCCGGTATCACGCAAGCGGCACCGGCGATTCCGATACTCGAGTCGGCGTTCAAAGCGTTGAGCAGTTTCCCGAAAAGCTTCGGATCGTCGATCATCGTGTCGTCGTCAACGGTGCCGACATAGTTGGTCGTCACTTTCGAGACACCGAGATTTATCGCTCTGC